>JAGCGE010000105.1 GCA_017649745.1 Clostridiales bacterium
ACAGCTCCTAAGTTCAAGGCTGGTAAGGCACTCAAGGATAAGGTTAACACAAAGCCTTCCAAGAAGAGCAAGAAGTAATTCTTATCGACTGATTTAACTAATAGAAGAGGTTGTCCAGTGGACAACCTCTTTTAGTACCATAGAAAGTGTAATTGTTAGAGAGTAATTAACTCTGAAAGTTGCACTTTTTCTTATAATACGGGGAGTAATTGGCCTGACGTGCAACCCTTTGGATCTTGCATCCGCAAATTAAACTGTCAGCCAATCCCCTTATTATAAGCATTCGATTAAGCAGGTAGGGATCAGCTCCCGTGTAACCAACAAAACTGAATGGTAATAAGTGCGGCTTGGAACAATTACTAATTTCAGATTTAGGAGGTATCACATGATAAGCGTAGGAATCGATGTATCCAAAGGAAAGAGCACGGTTTGCATTGCTGTTTGTTTTTGTCATTTTATAAAATTATATGTTCTGAAAATGGTACTACATGAATGGTATGTCGTTCAATATGATATAATTGTGGACGGTGTAGAGATTTCATCACCGATAACCTAAAAAGGTATAAGGGATTATGGATTTGTGGATACAGATAGAAAACATATTTAAGGCTTCTGAGCGGCGGGTAAAGATACTTGAAGGTGATGCTGAATGCGGATTGTCAGAAGCAGCTCAGATAAATGCGTCCTTGGATTCAGCATTTGCAGCAGTAATGATCAATACCAATGGAATCGTAATAGATAATTGGATCAATATTCTTGGGCAGTCTTCACCTAAGCATGCAGGTATAATTGACTTTAGCTCCAGGCTCAGTCTTGATCTTGGGAAGATGATGGCGGTAGCAACTGATGTTGTAGGCGGAGTTTTCGCCATTAATGTTGGAAGATTTGAAGAAGATCTCGGATCAGTATGGTATTTCGCTCCTGATACTTTAAGTTGGGAATCACTGGGATTTCGATATTCTGAATTTCTTGCATGGACTGCTCAGGGTAATCTGGAAGACTTTTATCAGTCATTTCGTTGGAAGGACTGGGAAAAGGACGTATCGGAGATCGACGGGTTTAATGACGGAATGCTGATATACCCATATTTATGGGCAAAGGAATGCAACATTGAAACAGCTTCAAAGAAAGTCGTTCCTTTGAAAGAGATAATCGGAACAAATCTTGAATTCGCGAAAAAGTTCGGATGACAATATAGAATCGATGGAGGAAAAAAATAATGAACGAATGTGTTCTTTGCAAAAAAGAGAATTCTGAGAATACATACAGATTTGCAATAGTAGGTTCTCAGACAGATACTTCAACACAGAATTATGTTGTGGCTAAGAAGACCACTACAACTGTTTATGAGAAGCTTTTATCATTTGAGAGAAGCTGCATCTGTAACAAGTGTATAAAGAAAGAACGCAGGATGTACGTGCTTAAATGGACGGGCTTTGTTGCTCTTTTTCTCTTGTGTGCTTTAGCTGTGGCGGCATTGAGGACAAGATCTTTTGGCCTATGGTTTCCGATTGTTTTAGCTATCGGTACATTGATCGGAGCTATCTGTGTATTTTTGTGTTCACACAGTAGGAAAGATGCGTTTTATGCTGCTGATATAAGAGCTCGCAGTGCCTCTAAAAAATCACCTGTTAAATACAAATTTGTTCCTGTGGATGCCAGCCTTTATTGTTCTAAAGGCAAGACAGAACCTGAATTTAAACTCTTCAGGGAGAGAGGTGGCTTAAGGACAAGTGTTGGAGATGAATTATATTCTAAGTTCGTGCTTCCTGGTAACGGTAATGAACTCGTAGATTCTTTGATCGATTCTAAGGAGTAAGATTCTATGAATAAAGATTGGTCAGAGAAAAATAAACAGCTTCAAGCACAACTGAAAAAAAGAGAGACTTTTGATTCAGGAATTGATACTTTGATCGAACTTCGCGATAATCTTATGGCTACGATCGATTCATGGAAAGATGATCTTAAAGCAGAGGATTATTGTGCGATACCGTTTATAAATGCTGACGGATATCACAGCAAGACAATAGCTTATTCTCTCTGGCATATCTTTAGGATAGAGGACATAGTTGCACATACTTTGATCAACGGAGATGACCAGGTCCTTTTTAGCGGTGACTATAAGGCGAAGATCGGTTCTCCGATCATAACTACAGGTAATGAACTTATAAAGGAACAGATCTCAGAGTTTTCGAGACAGCTCAATATCGATGAGCTTTATGCTTATATTCATGAAGTAAAGAATAGTTCAGAAGAGATAATTAAGAATCTTTCGTTTGATGATCTGAAATGTAAGATCTCAGATGAACGAAGAGCAGTCCTTGAGAGCCTTGATGTTGTAAGCAAAGATAAAGAAGCTGTATGGCTTATTGATTATTGGTGTAATAAAGATGTTAGAGGTCTCATACAGATGCCGTTTTCAAGACATTGGATCATGCATGTTGAGGCATGTATCAGAATAATAAATAAGATATAAGTCACGCATGATTATTATTCTTATTGAAAAAGATGAGCACACCAGCGAAGGTGTGCTCTTTTTTCAACTTATTTAATTAATAAAGAGGAGTATAGCGTCAGCATGAAATCATATATTCCGTGCATTAGGATCAGCGAAAGCATGGAGCATTTTTTGAACTTATATCTGACAAGGCAGAATAAGAAACCGATGATCGTTGTAATACACACTTGAACGATATTTCCGACAAAAATGTGAAAGAATCCGAAAAGAACAGATGATACGATGATCGCTACCCATTCATTACTGAAAATGTTCTTTAGTTTTGTATAGACAAATCCTCTGAAAACTATCTCCTCAACTGCACCTACCGCAACGATAAGGTAAAAAAGTTCAAAAGCGAATTGCCATAAGTGGGTATATCTTCTGCCATTCTCAACAAATTCTCCGAATCCCATGAAGTATGGGACCAGAAAATATGCTGCTGATAATATCAGTCCTGCTGCGATTCCTATAAGGATCTGTGATCCGATATTCTTTTTTGAAAAGCTGAGAACACCATCTTTGTTTTTGGTAACAAGTATTATTATGATCGGTACCATAGCAAACAGCCAATATGAGATAATCATTAAGACCATTCTTGCGATGAGGGGAAAGGACATAAGGCAATACTGGTTAAACATATTAACGCCAAAGCAACCGGCGAACGCTCCCAAGCATCCCAGGATCAATAACATAACTTCATTTCTCTTATTCATTATTCACTCCGATATGTAGGTATTTGTTCTGCCAATTATACGTCTTACAATTCTTGAATGATATAATCAGTAAATAAACTTAACCATTTTTTTACTATGGTAAAAAAAAGAATAAGATGCTATTTGAAGAAGCTTAAATTCATAATGGATAGCTCAGTTGGGAGAAAGGCGGGACAAATATGAGAGTCAGTTTCAGACGAGAAAATAATAAGGTAACTGTCATTGAGGTTATTCAAATGATCCACTATGATGATGTAAGTACTGTTGGTTTGGTTATGCCATATTCGGCATATGGTGAAGCAAAGAAATACAATGTCTATGAATCTCTGTCAAAGGTTGACGAAACTGAGTATACCTATTGGTGTGATCAGTTGTTGAGGAATGGTTATCTGGATCTTACTCGAAGCAACTTGGTGTTCCGTGGTTTTGTAGGAAAGATAATTAAAAAGGACTGATACTATGCTGCGTTTTAAATAAATAGAAAGACTTAAATATATTTGCTTTACATGATTTGACATTACAGAGTATAATATTCCTCATATTTTCGAAAAAAGGAAACATATGAAATATGGGGAAAGAAAAGAAGAAAAAGGAAAAGCTTTCTTTATGGCAAACGCTTAAGAATGACGTTTACGCAATAAAGCTTGCAGGGCAGTTTAGTAAGCCTGCGATAATCGGCGCATTCTTCTGTATGCTCATCGGCTATGCCGAATGGGTATTTTTTGACGGTTATTTCCTCAGGATCATTATCGAAGCTTTGGACAGGGGAGACGGACTTAAGTCGATCCTTGCATTTATCGCGATAAGTGCGGGCGTGTTGTTCGTGCTTAAGATATACGATGCTTATACGCAGCAGGTAACTTTTATCATCGAAGGCACTAAGCTTCATAACGGTATCTATAAGAAGATCTTCGCTAAGGCAAGAAACGTCGAACTCAGGTGTTACGAAGATCCTGAATTCTATAACAAATATACAATGGCGATCGACGGTTCATCCGATAAGGTAATGGAGATCGTAAAAAGTTTCAGCGGTGCGATCATTGGTGCCGTTGCGACAGTTTGCGTTTTTAAATTGATGTTCGACATCGATAAACTTTCGGTCCTGTTTATTATTTCACCTATTATCGGTAACTTTGTTTTCGGAAATCTTAAGAGCAAATATGAGCTTAAAAGATATCGTGAGCAGGCACCTAACAACAAGGTATTGAACTACGTTAACAGAATGATGTATCTGCCGGACGGAGCTAAGGAGATCAGACTTAGCAAAGTGTTCGATATCCTGAAGCGCCGTTATGGTGAGGCAACTGCTGAAAATGTAAGGGTTGCTGTTAAGTTTGCGTTTCCGAACATGAGTCTCAACGTATTAAGGATCACGTTCACTTTTACTGTTATGTTCGAAGGTGTATTGATCTATGCGTTCTACAAAAAGCAGGTAGCAGGAACTATTTCACTTGCACAGCTGACGATCATGACGAGTCTTATGGTTGCTGCGACATGGATCCTTATTAGGCTTTTCGAGGATATCACTAAGCTTATCAAGAACGGTCTGTTCATTAATAACTTGCGTGGTTTTCTGGAGTATGAAGAGAAGATCCCTGAAGATCAGAAGGGTATCGTTCCTGAAAAGTTTGAGAATTTGGAATTCAAGAACGTATGCTTCTCATATAAGGATGAGGAGACGATCAAGGATCTTTCTTTCAAGATTAATAAAGATGAAGCTGTTGCGCTCGTTGGTCATAACGGAGCAGGTAAGACAACTATCATAAAGCTCTTGCTGAGATTGTACGATCCGACATCAGGAGAGATATTACTTAATGGTATAAACATTAAAGAATACGAACTTAGAGCTTATCGTGAATTGTTCGCTACTACTTTCCAGGATTTCAAGATCTTCGGAATGACAGTAAGAGAAAATGTCATGATGGGTAGACATGTTGAGAATGAAGACGAGGTTGTAAGATCGAGTCTCAGGAAAACAGGAATACTCGACAAGATCGAGTCGCTTCCTAATGGCATCGATTCGATGATGACCAAAGAATTCGACGAGGACGGCGTAGTCCTTTCAGGAGGTCAGCATCAGAAACTCGCGGCTGCAAGAACCTTTGCTAAGCCGTCTCCTGTGAAGATCTTCGATGAGCCTTCTAGCGCTCTCGATCCTATCGCGGAGTATGAACTTTTCAAGAATATCATGAAGGAAGGTAAAGACCACACGCTGC
>JAGCGE010000106.1 GCA_017649745.1 Clostridiales bacterium
GCAAGACAAGCTGCGGTATCGCAAACCAGAAGTGTGAGAACGAGAATAAGTAATTCTTGTTTGGTACAACAAAATCATGGCAACCGCTTCTTTTGGGGGCGGTTGTTTTTTAAGGAGAATCATGATCCATCAATACAAACTCGGCGACTATAACATCGTCCTCGACATCTGCTCCGGCTCAGTCCACGCAGTAGACGAAGTAACATATGACCTCATTAAGGATTTCGAGTCAAAAGGAAGGGAAGAGCTTATCGATTCCCTTCATTCAGCATATCCGGAAACATCCGTCGATGAATTAGACGAGATATACGACGAAGTGCAGTCCCTTAAAGATGCGGGAAAGCTCTTCACGGAGGATACTTTCGAGCCTCAGGCAGGAAAGCTTAAGGCTAAGACTAACGGAGTCGTTAAGGCTTTGTGCCTTCATATAGCACACACATGTAATCTCAATTGCTCATACTGCTTCGCTTCCCAGGGCAAGTACCACGGCGACAGAGCTGTTATGAGCTTTGAAGTAGGTAAGCGCGCACTCGATTTCCTTATCGAGAATTCAGGCAGCAGACGTAACCTCGAAGTTGACTTCTTCGGAGGCGAGCCTCTGATGAACTTCAACGTTGTAAAGCAGCTCGTGGCATACGCCAGATCTATCGAAAAAGAGAAGAACAAGAACTTCCGTTTTACTCTCACGACTAACGGCGTATTGATCGATGACGACGTTATCGAGTTTGCTAATAAAGAGATGAGCAATGTTGTCCTGTCACTTGACGGACGTAAGGAGATCCACGACCGCTATAGAGTTGACTATAACGGCAACGGCAGCTGGGAGAAGATAGTTCCTAAGTTCCAGAAGCTCGTTAAGGCACGTGACGGCAAGAACTACTACATGCGTGGTACGTTCACTCATAACAACCCTGACTTCCTCGAAGACATAAAGACAATGCTCGACTTAGGTTTTAGCGAGCTTTCGATGGAGCCTGTCGTATGCGGCAAGGATGATCCTGCAAGGCTCACAGAAGAAGACCTGAAGGTCGTTTTCGAGCAGTATGAGGAACTTGCTAAGCTCATGATAAAGCGCGATAAGGAAGGCAAGCCTTTTACGTTCTACCACTACATGATCGACCTTAAGGGCGGCCCATGCATCTATAAGAGGATCTCAGGCTGTGGCGCAGGTACAGAGTACATGGCAGTTACTCCTTGGGGCGACCTCTATCCGTGCCACCAGTTTGTCGGCGACGAGAAGTTCCTCCTGGGCAACATCTGGGACGGCGTCAAGAACGACAACATCAGAGAAGAATTCTTCAAGTGCAACGTTTATACGAGAGAAGAGTGTAAGAACTGCTGGGCTAGACTTTACTGCTCTGGCGGCTGCTTCGCTAACGCATACCATGCGACCGGTTCAGTCAACGGCATCTACGAAGACGGATGCGAGCTGTTCAAGAAGCGTATGGAGTGCGCGATCATGGTCGCGATAGACCGCGAATTCAGATAATATGGAAACACCGATCGTCGATTTCATTACATCATATGTCGATAGCGGCACGATGAGACTTCACATGCCGGGCCACAAAGGCGCTGTCGACCCACGTGACATAACTGAGATCGACGGAACGGATGACCTGATCCGCCGAAGCGAGGCGAATGCTTCCTCGATCTTCGGCTTTCCTACTTTTTATTCGGCTGAAGGGTCGTCTCTGATGATCCGCGCCATGTGTAACATTGTTACAAACCTTACGGGCAAGCGCATTATAGTCGCATCCCGAAATTGCCACCAATCATTTATCTCAGCTTGTGCTTTGCTCGATATTGATGTCGAGTGGTTGCCTTTTGACGGCAAAAATTACCTGTCATCTGACCTCACGGCGCAGATGGTGGACGAAGTTTTGGAGCGCACATCAGCATCCTGCGTATATCTGACATCACCTGATTATCTTGGCAAGATCTACGATATCGAGAGCATCAGTTCAGTCTGCCATAAGCATGGAGTTTATCTTGCAGTCGATAATGCTCACGGTTCTTATCTGAAGTTTTTTGATCGTCATCCGATGGATCTCGGCTGCGACATATGCTGTGATTCTGCTCACAAGACTCTGCCTGTAATAACGGGCGGCGCATATCTTCACATGACGGGTGAACTTGCTTCCCGTGTCGACGTTTCAAAGTCGATCGAGTTGTTTGCTTCAACTAGTCCATCCTGGAGGATCTTGGAGTCGCTTGATATGGCTAATAAGATAATGACTAATGAGGATTTCGTTAGCGGCCTTCAAAGAGCAGCTTCATCTGTTAATGATCTTCGCAGGATCTGTGCTGGTTTTTCCTATGGCAACGAGCCTTTGAAACTCACACTTCTGCCTAACAAGATAGGGCTTACCGGTTTTGAACTTGCTTCCACACTCAGAAATAATGGAATCGAGCCTGAATTCGCTGACAATAACTACGTCACGCTCATGTTCTCGCCTTACACAACAAGTGAGGATTTCGATAAGCTTACCAAGACTATTGAAGCTCTTCCGCATCGTGCACCTCTTTCTGTTGATCTTCCTGAGATCCCACTGTCGACCCGTGCGATGAGCATTCGCGAGGCTTCGCTTTCAGTATCACGTGAGATTCCTGTTGATGACGCGGAAGGACTTATCGCGTCTTTCACTAAAACATCCTGTCCTCCTGCCGTTCCGATAGTTATTGCAGGCGAGGTGATCACTTCCGAGCACATTAATGCTCTGAAATACTATGGCTTTACAACTATTCGTGTAATCTGAGATCTTTCAGGTTCATTTAAGGTTGGCATGTCATAATCAAACCATCAAAGCAATAACTTCTTTTTCAAACTTCATAAACTCTCAATAAACTAGTCCGGGCTCTCCGGACTATTTTATTACTGTAAAATCATCTAAAATCCAGGGATTTTACAGTAAGTGCCACTGACAGTCTTTTCGAAGAGGTGTAGTCAACATGCGTGATGCTTTGATAAAATGTTTACTAGTTGACAATAGAAATGAAAGGCAGGTATTTACCAATGAAGATCGGTTGCGTAAAAGAGATCAAGAACAACGAGTTCCGTGTAGGTCTTACACCGGACAATGTACGCGCTTATGTAGCAGCAGGACACCACGTTTATATCGAAAAAGGTGCCGGCGTAGGATCAGGCTTCCCTGATATCGAATATGTTGATGCAGGTGCATCACTCATCGATAACGCGGCCGATGTGTGGAACATGTCCGAGATGATGATCAAGGTCAAGGAGCCTCTCGAATCTGAGTACGCTCTTTTCCACGAGGGCCTTATCCTTTATACATATCTTCATCTTGCAGCAGATAAGGAACAGACAGATGCACTCCTTAACGGCAAGGTAAAAGCAGTTGCTTATGAGACACTTCAGGAGACTGACAGATCCCTTCCACTCTTGGCTCCAATGTCACAGATCGCAGGAAGACTTTCTATCCAGGAAGGCGCTAAGTACCTCGAGAAAAGATTCGGTGGCGAGGGAATCCTTCTTGCAGGTGTACCAGGTACTCCAAAGGCAAATGTCGTTATCCTTGGTGGCGGTACAGTAGGAATGAATGCTTGTAAGATCGCTGTTGGAATGGGAGCTAACGTTACTATTCTTGACGTTAATCTTAAGAGACTTGAGCAACTCGATAATCTCTTCGGAGCTCATATTCAGACACTTGTTTCCACAGACAGTAATATTGAGCGCGTTATCAAGGAAGCAGATCTTGTTATCGGTTCTGTACTTATCCCTGGTGCTTCCACACCTAAGCTTTTCAAGAAGAAGTATCTGCCTGAGATGAAGAACGGCGCTGTCTTTGTTGACGTAGCTATCGACCAGGGCGGATGTGGTGAATCTAGTAGAGTAACAACTCATGATGATCCTGTTTATATCGAAGAGGGAGTTGTTCACTACTGTGTAGGTAACATGCCTGGTGCTGTTCCGAGAACGAGTACGATCGCTCTTACGAATGCGACATTGAAGTATGGCCTTAAGATCGCTGAGAACGGACTTGAGGCTGCTTGTAAGAATGATCCAGTTATCTCATCGGGCGTTAACTGCTACTTAGGCAAGCTCACTAACAAGAATGTTGCTATCGCACATGATTATGAATTCACTGAACTTAGTGGACTTATCTGATAACTGAGGCTTCGGATTTCCGAAGCCTTTTCTTTATCGCGGAGAATAGCGGAGTGTAGTATCATAAAGGTAGTTGGAACTAGGTTGTATATGTAGTATACTTGTATGGAAGTTACATTTAGAAAAGGAATACTGCCATGAGTTTTATTATTTCAAGCGAAAACATTAAGAGCGGTAAGCTGGCGATCATTGTTGATAAGGATCAGCCAAGCGGTGTAAGAAAGATAGCAGGAAGACTAGCCAGCGACATGAAGGCAGTCTTCGGTCATGAGCCGAAGGTGCTTACAAAAGGCAACGTCGAATTTCCGATCGAAGTTTCTGTCGGAGGCGACTTTGACGGTAAGCGCGAAGTCTATGAGATAAAGGTCGAAGGCAATAAGCTGACGATCACAGGAAGCGATAAGAGAGGAGCTATCTACGGCATGTTCAAGATATCCGAGATGCTCGGTGTATCGCCTTTTATCGACTGGCTCGACATCAAGCCTAATAAGATGAAAGAGTTGAAGCTCCCTGATGATTATGACATGATCTCGAAAGAGCCGTCGGTCAGATTTAGAGGATTCTTTATCAACGACGAGTGGCCTGCATTTGGTAACTTCTGCAACAAGAGATTTGGCGGTTTCAACGCAAAAGTATATGAGCATGTATTCGAGTTGCTCTTAAGACTTAAGGGTAACTATATGTGGCCTGCTATGTGGTCGGCGATCTTCCCGAATGACGGTCCGGGACTCGCGAGTGCCGAACTTGCTGACGAACTCGGTGTTGTCATGGGCATGAGCCATCACGAGCCGTGCCTGAGACAGGGTGAAGAGTATAAGTATCTGAGGGGTCCGAAGTCGATCTACGGTGACGCATGGAACTTCCTTATGAACGAGAAGGGTATCACGAAGTTCTGGGAGGACGGCCTCAAGAGAAGCGGC
>JAGCGE010000107.1 GCA_017649745.1 Clostridiales bacterium
ACGATTCAGCAGAAACTTGCACCTAACATGATTACTGGATATTCTGAGCCGTTGTTCAGTAGTTTTGAAGACGCTAAGGATTGTCTGAGTGATCTTGTTGAGATGCTTGACCAGTATCCTCAGGTAACAGTATCGGATTTGTACAGTCATGCTACTGTCGCTAAGAACGGCTATAGAAACGAGACTGTATTTAATAATTGGGGCTGGAAGAATCTTGGTAATGCTCATGTGACATTGACTCCACAGGGCTATACTTTGAATCTGCCGAAGCCTAAGTATTTGGATTAATGGGAGGACTCAAATGAATAAAGCTATTAAGATCGCTCTTAACATTCTGTTCGGTACAGGTGTTGGAGCTGCTGGATATTTTGTAGGTTATAAGCACGGTGAAAAGAAGACGAAAGAATGGGCTTGTGCTGAGATCAATTCGATTCTTGCAGATAAGAATAAGGAAATTGACATTCTCCAGAGTGAGCAGATTGCTGATCTAGAGAAGTTGACGCCTGATATTTTGGCACAGCTTGAGCATGGTAAGGAAGATGAGGTAGTCATTGAGGACAAGCCTGAGCCGATTACTCCGGCACCTCTTAATACACAGGAGATTGAGATTCCTGATCCTATTCCTGCCAAGAAAGCTACCAGAAAGAAGCCTCGTAAGACTCCGTTTATGATTACAGTTGATGAGTTTGATGAAGGATCTGATGATTTCGATAGAGTAGATCTGTCGATTGATCAGTATGGAGATCTTTATGATGACGAATCAGACGATCTGTATCAGTATCCTGAGTTTGTTGGAAATGATCTAGTAAAGCGTATGCTGAAAGATATTGAATTTGGCGATGCTAAAGAGTGGTATGTAAAGAATGAGGCCATGAATACGGTTTATGATATTACTTATCGTATTACGAGGCCTGTGTAAAGAAAGGGGAACTATGGACAGTTTTATGCTTTGGTTACTGCAATTCGTAGCAGACGAGCATGACATTGCCGCATACTCAATGATATTTAATGAGTTGCATTCGTTCCCATTTGTAGCGGTTATGAAGAGGGATAGCGATAGAATTGGTGATGCAGATCTTCAGAGAATTGAGTTTATGAATGATGTGCAGCTTTACAGTTCTATTGATATTTCTGAAGGGCCTTCTATTCTCGAGGTATTGGTAGCCCTTGCGAGAAAATTGGACGAGTTAATCGGGTATCCGGAAAGCTCACCTTATAGGTGGTTCTGGTATATGTTGGATTCGATGGGATTACGATACTTCGAGGATAGTAGGTTCGATAAGGAACAGGTTGATATTATTATTGACAGGTTCTTGAATCGAAAATATTATGCTGACGGAAGAGGTGGTTGTTGTTACTTCCCGTGCGGTAAAGACATGCGAGAGATTGATATTTGGTATCAATGGATGTATTATTTAAATAGTTTAGATGAATTCAAGGAGGATTTATGAAAGACGTAGAGTATGCGTTGAAGGTTCTTAACAGTAAGGTTTATGGATTGCGAGATGCGATGGTAGACAATGCCGATGTGTATCGAAAGTTTGTGAAAGAGACACGTAATTCTTTTGATATTCTTAGGAAGAGAATTACGAGAGTTGAGCGAAGAGAATCGGTCGATAGATTCTTGATTTATTGTGTAATTGGCAGATTTATTTATGACGATTATAAGAAAGATCGCTTTAAGAAAAATTTCAAAACACGTGCTGTTGCACGTAATTTGGATGAAAAAATCGATGGTTATGAATCCGAGGTATGAGCTTTGGAGACGAAAAATTGTTAAAAATTGTCAAAAATAGGTAAAAAATAGCCATTTTTGCACGTAATCACCTTCTTTTATACCCTTTTTAACAAATTTCTAAAATTAGTAATATAATATAGAAAGTTTGTTAAAAATAGGAAAAATTTTACGTTCACGTGCAAGTAAGGAGTTTTTAATGGATTTCTATCGTATTACTTCAAAGAAAGTAAGGAATGGTGTAATAGAAATCTATCCCGATTTTATCATAGGCGAAAGTAAAGATTTAATGATCAGAGGACATTCGTTTTATGCTGTTTATGACGAAGAGTCTGGGTATTGGAGCACTAATACTTTTAAAGTAAAAGATGCTGTAGACCGTGATCTGGATCAATACGCAAAACAATTTGATTCTTCAATGGTTGATATTCAGATCAAGTATATGAAGTATGATTCAAGTAAGTCTTGGAAAAACTTCTGTGAATATTTGAATAGACAGCCAGATAACTTTGTTCAATTAGATTGTAAACCTATGTTTCTAGATGACAAGCCTGAGAAGAAAGATTATGTCAGTAAGCATCTCGATTATAATCTTAGTAGCGCAAAACCAAAATGCTGGAACGAACTTGTTGGATATTTGTATAGCGAAGAAGAGAAGCAAAAGATCGAATGGATGATCGGAGCTATAGCTTCTGGCGAGTCTAAAACTATTCAAAAGTTTGTAGTATTCTTTGGTGCTCCCGGAACAGGTAAGTCAACTATTCTAGAAATTGTTCAGAAACTATTTAAAGGTTATTGGCAACCTATTGATAGTAAACTTCTAGCTTCAAGAGACAGCTTTGGTCTAGAGGCATTCAAGACTAATCCTTTGATTGGTATTGAGCATGAGGCAGACCTCAGTAAGATAAATGATAATTCTAGCTTAAATAGCGTCGTATCCCACGAGGTACTATTAGTCAATGAAAAGAACAAACCTAAGTATCCTTTCAAGATTAATACGTTTCTTATGATGGGTAGTAATAAGCCTGTTAAGATAACGGACGCTAAAGCTGGAACTATCAGACGTTTGATTGATATTCAGCCGACAGGTAATGTTATGCCAGAGGATAGATATTTTGAACTGTTCAACGGTATAGATTATGAGTTGGGCGCAATAGCTAATCAATGTCTTAAAGTTTATAAGAAGTTAGGTAAGAGTTATTATAATAGTTACAAACCTTTGGATATGCAGAGCAGAACTGATGCATTCTATAACTTTGTTGAAATGCACTTTGATATTTTTAATGATCTAGAAGTCATAACTCTTAATCAAGCATTTGACTTGTATAAGAAGTATTGCGAGAATGAATGTTCTGGAGAGATTAAACCTATCAAGTATGAATTTAGAGATAATCTTAAAGATTACTTTGAGCACTTCGATAAGGATTTATATTATGTAGATAAGAAGGGTAAAAGACAGCACGTTACAAATGCATATACAGGTTTTAAAGCTGAGAAATTTAAGTATAAGTTCAAAGGCAAGAAAAATGATGAAGCTAGACCTTGGCTTGAATTTGATCAGCAGAAAAGTCTGTTAGATGATATTTGTAAAGAATGTCCTGCTCAGTATAGCAATAAACATGGGACGCCTAGTAAACCGTGGAAAGATGTTACCACAACACTTAAAGATCTAGACACTACTAAAGAGCATTATGTTCAAGTTCCATCGAATATGATCGTTATTGACTTTGATATTAAGGACGTATCAGGCGAAAAGAACTTCGAACTTAATTTAGCTGAAGCAAGTAAGTGGCCTCCAACTTATGCAGAATTGAGCAAATCTGGTAAAGGCATTCATTTGCATTATTACTATGATGGAGATGTAAGTCTTCTAAGTAGAACTTATGCAGATGCAATTGAAATAAAGCCTTTTACTGGTAACTCAGCATTAAGAAGAAAACTTACATTGTGTAATGCTTTAGCAATAGCAACAATTAGCAGTGGATTAGCTCTTAAGCAGAAAAGTGGTAAGACTATGGACGAAAAGGTTTTGAAGGACGAGAGGCACCTTAGGAGCTGTATTATTAAGGCTCTGAAGAAACAGATATGGCCTAATACTAAACCAAATATTGACTATATCGATATGGTGCTTACGCAAGCTTATGAAAGTGGAATGCACTATGATGTAAGTGATATGAGGAATGATATTCTTTCATTTGCATTTAGTTCCACCAATCAAAGCGAATATTGTATCTCAGTTGTTAAGAACATGAAATTCAAGAGTGAGGAACCAAGTCCTCCAGATCTTGCATATAAAGATGAAGATCCATTGATATTCTTTGACGTTGAGGTTTATCCTAATCTATTTGTTTTGTGTTACAAAAAACTAGGAGATAACAATGTAGTAAGACTTATTAATCCTACACCTGAAGAAGTCACTAAAGTGATATTTGGTGGTAACAAGAAAAGATGGGTTGGCTTTAACTGTAGAAGGTACGATAATCATATCGTTTATGCTAGATCACTTGGTTACACGAATGAGATGCTATTTGATATTTCTCAAAGAATTATTAATGAGAAGAATGATCGAGGTTGTTTCTTTGGCGAAGCTTATAACTTGTCATGGGCTGATATTTATGACTATGCAACTAAGAAGCAGAGTTTGAAGAAATGGGAAATTGAACTTGGCATTCATCATCAGGAAATGGATCTTGACTGGACACAGCCAGTTCCAGAAGAACTTTGGGAAAAAGTAGCAGATTATTGTTGTAATGATGTTAATGCAACTGAAGCAGTTTACAATGCAACACTAGAAGATCTGACTATCAGAATGATATTGTCTGAATTGTCTGGACTTAGCGTGAATGATCCTTCCAGATTACATTCCACTAAAATTATATTTGGCGATGATAAGAAACCTGAATTAGTATATACAGATCTGTCTGAAATGTTCCCCGGCTATAAGTACGAATATGGCCATAGCAGTTACAGAGGTGAAGATCCCGGTGAAGGTGGATATGTATTTGCTGTTCCGGGAATGTATGGATATACTCCAGTTCTGGATGTAGCAAGTATGCATCCTAGTTCTATCATTGCTCTCAATTTGTTTGGCAAGTACACAGTTAACTTTGAGATGCTAAAAGATATTCGTATCTTAATTAAACATAAAGAGTTTGACAAAGTTGCTAAAATGTTCGACGGTAAACTTGCTAAATATTTGAAAGATGAAGAGACAGCTCAGTCATTAAGTAAAGCTCTGAAGTTAGTAATTAATTCCGTATATGGCTATACAACAGCCAAATTTGCAAATCCCTTCAAAGATCCTCGTAACATTGATAATATTGTTGCGAAGCGTGGGGCTTTGTTCATGATCGATTTGAAACATGTGGTACAAGATGAACTTCATTATCCTGTTGCACACATTAAGACAGACTCGATTAAGATTCCCGGAGCAGATCAGAAAGTTATTGATCGCGTAATCGAAGAAGGTAAGAAGTATGGTTATAACTTCGAGATTGAGGAAGTCTTTGAAAAGTTGTGTTTGGTTAATGATGCAGTGTTTGTAGGTAAAGAAGCAAGAACTGGAGAATGGATTACAACCGGAGCTCAGTTTGCAGTACCATATGTTAAGAAAACTTTATTCACACATGAGCCATTGATATTTGATGACTTCTGTGTAACACGTGCCGTACAGACTTCAATGTATTTGGAATTTACAAAACCAGATGGAAGTATTGAACGTCGCTTTGTAGGTAAGGTTGGCTTGTTCTGTCCTATGAAGACTAACGGCGGAAAATTAGTAAGTGCTAGAGGTGAAGGAAAATACAATTCTGTTACCGATAGTAAAGATTGGCTTTGGCTGGAAGCAGAAGTAGTCAAGCAGCTCGGACTTGAAGATGACATTGACTATGGATATTTTGAACAGAAAGCCGAAGAAGCAAGAAAAACTATAGAACAGTTTGGAGACTTTGAAGAGTTTGTCTCCTAGAAAGGAATTATTATGTTTAGAATTGAAGGACGTAAAGTTATTATCGAGGATGCACAGATTGTTCCGGCTCTTAAGAATTTTGGCGGAGATAAGTTTGGGCCTAGCGGAATGAGAGACTTCATGATTATGGTTAATGAAGATGAGGCAGCGGCTCTTGCTGAACTCGGTTATAACCTGTACTTCTTTAATACTCAAGATGAAGAGGGAAATGATATTTCTATTCCGGAGTTGAAGATCAGAGTTCGTTTCGATAAGTTCCCTCCGGAAGTTTATACAGTATATGGTGGTGTTGGCGGAACTATTACTCAGCTTGACGAGACTACTATTGGAGAGCTTGACAATATTAGATTCTTGTCGTGTGATATTTCGTTCACTCCTTACAATTGGGAGAGAGGCGGAAAGTCTGGCACGACAGCGTATCTTAGGACTATGTATGTAGTCATTCCTAAGAAAGATTTCGCTGACAAGTATAATATGTCGATGATTTAAGGAGATTGATATTTATGGCATTCTTGTATCCTTATCAAGAAGATGCCGTAAAGAGAATGAAGAACGGTTGCATCCTTTGCGGCGGAGTTGGTAGTGGCAAATCTAGAACTGGTTTAGCATATTACTTTCTCCGCCAAGGCGGGGATTTAGAAAATATTAAACCACTAGCCAAACCTAAAAAATTGTATATTATTACAACAGCTAGAAAACGTGATACAGATGAGTGGATTGGTGAATTAGCACCATTTGGTATTCATGCTGAGGCTATTGACTCTTGGAATAATATTAAAAAATATGCCGACATCAGGGACTCCTTTTTCTTATTTGACGAGCAGCGTGTCGTCGGGTATGGTTCATGGAGTAAAACCTTCATTAAGATTGCACGTAACAATGAATGGATATTACTCTCAGCCACACCCGGCGATACATGGCTCGACTACGTTCCAGTTTTTATAGCGAATGGGTTTTATAAGAATAAAACAGAGTTCACATGTTTGCATGTTGTATATGGTCGTAATACTAAGTATCCTATCATAAAGAGCTATCTTAATGTTGGTAGGCTGTTAAGACTGAGAAATGATATTCTTATTAACATGGACTATCGCACTCCAGCGACAGCTAATCATCAGACGATTATATGCGACTATGATATGAAAACTTATAAGCAAACTCTTAAGACTAGACAGAATCCTAAAACAGGAGAACCGTTCAATGATATTTCGGCACTATGCTATTATTTAAGAAGAATTTCTAATGAGTCTTTAAGTAGACAGAGTATAACTAAGCAAATAGCAGATAAACATGGAAGAGTAATAATCTTTTATTCTTTTGACTATGAGTTAGATATACTTAAGAAATTATTCTACAATAAAGGTTTTGATATTGCTGAGTGGAATGGTCATAAGCATGAAGATGTACCAGACAGCGGGAGGTGGGTATATCTTGTAAATTATATGGCTGGAGCAGAAGGATGGAATTGCATTAAGACAGACACAATGATATTCTATAGTCAGTCGTATAGTTACAAAACAATGGTTCAAGCGAGCGGTCGTATTGATCGTCTTAATACTCCATATAAAGTTCTTAATTACTATCATTTAAGATCAAATAGTTCTATTGATATTTCCATAATGAAGGCACTAGCAGGTAAGAGGAACTTTAATGAGAGAGATTTCGTTTTGTGAAATTCGCGAAAGAATCACTCCCTATAATAGAAGAGATAGAGTAAGATCTGTCCCTTTACTTTTTTGGTATTGATATTATGAAAAGAGAAACTAGATTTCAGAATAAGCTTATAGAAGAACTTTATAAGCGGTTTCCGGGTTGTTTAGTTTTAAAGAACGATCCTAACTACAAACAAGGCATTCCAGATCTATTGATATTATACAAAAAGAAATGGGCTATGCTTGAATGTAAGAAATCTAAGGATGAACCATTCCGACCTAATCAGGAACTTTACTTAGAAAGACTCGGCTATATGAGTTTTGCTTCTGTGATATTTCCTGAGAATAAGGAGGAAGTCCTAAATGAACTGGAAAAAGCGTTCGGAATACGAAGGACAACATGCATTCCTATCAGCCAGTAAACCTTATTGGATTAACTGGGATGATGACAAATTGATATTCATGTACAAGCAAGCGTTAGCCGCTTCTAAAGGAACTAGACTTCATGCTTATGCAGCAGAGTCTATTGCTTTAAGACAGAATCTTCCTAAGAAACCACTTACGCTTAACATGTATGTTAATGATGCTATTGGATATCGTATGCAGCCTGAGCAGCCGTTAGTTTACACTGACAATGCTTTTGGCACAACTGACGCCATTTACTTTGATGGGAAAACTCTTAGAATTCATGATTTAAAGACTGGAACCATTAAGGCAAAGATGGAACAATTAATGATATATGCAGCGTTCTTCTGTATGGACTATGGAATTAATCCAAAAGACATTAAGATTGAACTTCGCATCTATCAGTCAAATGATATTGAAATATGCCATCCGCCTGCTGATGCTATTATTTACATAATGGCTCAAGCTACTCGATTTGATAGATTAATCAACAAAGTAAGGGAGGAAGAAGGGTAATGGATATTTATGATGAGGGGTCGTTCTCTGAGATGCTGGGAACAGACTTAGAAGATGGAATAATCAAGCATTATGGAACTCCTCGTCATAGCGGGCGTTATCCATGGGGCTCTGGTGAAAATCCTTATCAGCATGAAGATGGCTGGCTTTCTGAGTATCGTAACTACAAGTCTAAAGGACTTAGCGAAACTGAGATTGCCGAAAAGTTTGGTATTAGTACAACTGTATTAAGAAACAAACGTAAAGCAGCAGAGGAAGCAGATCTTGTAGCAAGAGCTACTTATGTCAAGAAGATGCTTCTTCATGGATATACTCCTACATCACTCAGTAGACTTACTGGATGGAATGAGAGTACTATTCGAGGATTAAGAGACTATGTGATTAAAGAGAAACAATCTAGATCACGTGGTACTGCTGACATGCTTATTAAAGAGTTTAATAAAAAGGGTTGGCTAGATGTTGGTAAGGGAGTAGATAAAGAGATTGGTGTTTCTGAGTCTACTCTCAAAGCCGCTCTTCAAATTCTCAAAGAAGAAGGTTATGACACTGTTAATATTCAGATTCCTCAAGCTAATAATCCAGATCAGCACACAACTGTGAAAGTTCTTTGTAAGCAGGGAACAACACAGCGTGAGATATTTAAAAATATTGATCAAATAAATACTGTAGCTGATTATAGTCCTGACTTTGGTAAATCTTATGATAAACCTGATAGACCAGCACCTCTTGATAGTAGCAGAGTCTTTATTCGTTATGGCGATGAAGGCGGTTCTGCAATGGACGGAACAATTGAACTTCGTCCCGGAGTTGCTGATTTGTCTTTAGGTTCTAATCATTATGCACAGGTTCGTATCAATGTAGATGACAAGAGTTATATGAAGGGAATGGCATTCTATTCAAATGATATTCCTGAAGGGTATGATCTTGTTTACAATACTAATAAGCCTAAGGGCACACCTGCTAATAAGGTTTACAAGTCATTAAAAGAAACTAGAGATGGAGAAGTAGATTGGGATAATCCTTTTGGTGCTGTTGTTAGAAGAAGCGGCCAAAGAGAATACATTGATATTAATGGAGATAAAAAGCTTTCTCCTATTAACATTATTAAGCATGAAGGTGAATGGGATTCATATTCAAAGAGTTTATCTTCTCAGTTCTTAAGCAAACAGAAAAAAGAGTTTGTACAGCGTCAGCTTAAGCTTACACTTTCACAGAAGGTTGATGAATACAATGATATTCTCAACATTAAGAATCCGACAATTAGAGCTAAGTTCTTAAAAGACTTTGCTGAAAGTTGTGATTCAGATGCTGTCGAATTGAAAGCTACAGCTGTACCCGGTCAGAACTCTAGAGTTATTCTTCCTGTTAATGAACTGAAAGATAATGAAGTTTATGCTCCCGGTTATAAAGATGGTTCAACCGTATGTCTTGTTAGATATCCTCATGGAGGTGTCTTCGAGATTCCTATGCTTACTGTAAATAATAAGAATAAACAGGCAAAAGAAAGATTAGGAAGCGCTACTGATGCAATTGGCATTAACACTAATGTAGCAGGAGTTCTTTCTGGTGCTGATTTTGATGGAGATTCTGTTATTGTTATTCCTCAGTCTGACAAAGTGAAAACCACAGTCAAAAAGCCATACAAAGAGCTTGAAGGCTGGAGTGAAAAGATGGGTGAACTTTATGCTGGTTATGAAGGTATGCCTAAGATGACAGATAGAGAAAAGCAGAAGCAAATGGGTATTGTATCAAATTTGATAACTGATATGACTATTCAAGGAGCTCCTGATGATAAGATTGTTAGAGCTGTTAAACAGTCGATGGTTGTAATTGATGCTCAAAAGCATGGATATAATTGGAAGCAATCTGAAAAAGATCTTGGTATTGCTGCTCTTAAGCAAGAGTATCAGAGAGATAAAAATCCAAGCGGAAAAGGCGGAGCAAGTACATTGATATCTAGAGCAGGTAGCGAAGTACATGTTCCTAAGAGAGCACTTGGGTATGATATTGATCCTGAAACAGGAGAAAAGATCTATAGAGAAACTGGAGAATCTTATTTCAAACCTAAGAAAGATAAACAAGGTAATATTGTTGAATGGGTTGAAGTAAAAAGAACTTCTAATTCTACACAGATGGCTGAAGCTAAAGATGCTAGAGAGCTTTCATCTGGAACTATGGTTGAAGAGGCATATGCCAATTATGCTAATGCATTAAAGCAAATGGCTAATGAAGCTAGAAAGAAGTCAATTGATATTCAGATAGTTAAAGTTGATCCTCCTAAGAAAACGGAGTATAAAGATGCTATTGAAAGTCTTAATGCGAAGGTAGCTGTTGCAGAAGCTAATGCTCCTAAAGAGAGAATAGCACAAGTAAGAGCTAACGCATGGATTAGAGCTAAAGTAGAGCAAATGCCCGAACTAGCTACAGATGAGTATAAGAAAGACATGAAGAAACTACGTCAGATCTCTATTGCTGATGCACGTTCTGAAGTAGGAGCTTCTAAGAAAGAGGTTTACGTTCATTTAACAGACCGAGAGAAAGAGGCCATTAATAATGGTGCAGTTAGTTCTACACTCCAACTCAAAGTTATGAATAATATGGACAAGGATGAATTAAGAGAATTCGTAATGCCTAGCTATAAGAACTCAATACCCCAGTCTAAAGTAACCTACATCAAAAGTCTTAAGAATTCTGGTTATGACTTTAGTCAGATTAAGGACATGCTTTCTGGAGTACCCGAGTCAACTTTAAAGTACTACTTCTATGATCAAGATGAGAAGCAGTAGAATTCCAATCTATATTTTATCCCCCATCTAAAAATAACCCCACCCCTTTTTAAAGGTAGGGGGTCTTTTTCAAGATGCCATAGGGAACCTCCTCTCTGTATTTAGGCTTGGTGCTGTGCTATTGTGCAGTTAAATGAAACTAATAGGTTTACAGCCAAGCCAAAATTTTATTAATTTTTATACCCCATCTCAAATAAACCCTACCCTGTTTTAAAGATAGGGGGTCTAAAGATTAATGTTATAGCTTACTATTAAGGTCAAAGTGAAAAGTTTAAAGTAAAACAACCTCCACTTACTTTAATAGTAGGCTATAGGATTTTAATCAGTCCCTCTTGCCTTTAGTCGTTAACGTTTCAAAAGTCTTTTAAGCAAAGACGATTAATAAAGTGAAAATTATGAGTTTTTAAGCCCTTGTTGTATAAGCATAGGCACATGGCTCATTAGGAAGGAGTGAGAATTATGGCTGATCAAGAGGCTGTAAAAGAAAGTGAGAAGTATGATTACTATCTGACAACCAAAGACAATCCATATGACCCCAAAACTCAGTATGATGAGTGGTATGTGTATGATCTCATGCTTGGATACAACACATTACAAAGACTTGCTAAGACAGAGGACTATTTGACTAAGACATTGCGAATAGAAAGTGAGAATTCTATACATGATGCGGCCATTAACGAGATAGTACGTCTTGATCCACTGAACATGTACATCGTGCGCAAGTACAAGCAAGAGCCAGAAGAAGTCGTACATTCAACAGAAGAACAGAAACAAATACTTCAGAGGACAACGCATCTGGACGGACGACACCTCCGAAATACGGGCAAAATGAAGAATGTTGACACAAAGAAAGAGCCACTTCCCTTCGACGGGAAACAGCTTATGGGAAACTAACAGGTAATTTCCTGATTAGAATAAGAGATTTACATTATAAAATCCAGACATCCCTTTTTTTGTCAGGCTGTAATTTGATATTACATCAACTTTAACAGTCAAAAAATGATATTTAGTCACTTCCTGATTGATGTTATATCAATCTCATCACATGTGCAGGCCACCACCA
>JAGCGE010000108.1 GCA_017649745.1 Clostridiales bacterium
CCCGTAAACACTAAGTCTACGGGTCTTGGCGGAGAAGGAGGGAGTCGAACCCTCGCGCGAGTTGCCCCGCCTAAAGCTTTAGCAAAGCCTCCCCTTCGGCCTCTTGGGTACTTCTCCGTGCCGAAATCACGTTCAATATCAACGCTCGAGAGTTAATTATATCATATTTTCGAAAAGATAAAAGAGTAAATTTATATTCGCTCTGAATAGGCAAAAACAGGCATAAAAAAGCACCGAAGTCTGTATAGAACTTCGGTGCTCAGCTATTCAAAAACTATCAGAATGGCAAGATGTCTGCTTCAGTACATCTGTCTGTAAATTCAGCACTTCTTGTGAATCCCAAAACTACATCTTTGCGGGATGTGCCTTCCTTAAGAATTCCGATCCAGTATGTCTCACCTTCACTCTCTGCTTCGCGGTTCATGAATGTCAAATAGAGACGATCAACGAATTCCTTGTCAGAAAGGTTTGCTTTAGTCAATTCCTCAGAAAGGAAGAAACTGAGACCAAGCTGTTCGCCTGTGATCTTCTTGGAAGTCAGCTGCTCTACCCAGTATGCTGCTCCGTCCTTGTCGGATTCTCTGCCTAAAGCAGTTGTATACATTCTCTCAACGAAAGCGTTTACTCGCTCTGCTGTGAGTTCCTTATCTGTCTCTGTATTAGCTCCGGATTTGATTCCGTATTCCTTACATGTATCAGCCCACTCCTTGGAGAAGATAAAGCCGTTTGCAACAGCTGTTCTGTCAGAAGTCTTGTTCTCGAGAAGACCTACCCAGTAATTCAAACCATCTGTGTCTGGATCTCTATCGAAAAATGCTTTGTAAAGAACAGTTACGAAATCCTTATCGGAAAGATTTTTGTCTGTGAATTCCTTACTAAAAATGAATCCCTGTGCTACTTCGGCACCTGTACACTTAAGGGACTTGAGTTCCTTTGTCCAGAAAGCTGCACCATCTGCCTCAGAATCACGACCAAGAACTACATTGTAAAGACGCTCTACGAAAGCACCGACTTTATCAGTAGTTTTTGTCTCTTCAGGCTCAGCTGTCTCAGGCTCAGTCTTTTCAGGTTCTGTTGTCTCAGTTGTAGCAGATGTAGGGTTATATCCCTCATAAACGTAGATCGTAACAGTCTTTGTATCCTCATCGATTACTGAACCTGATGCAGGATCCATGGATGCAACCAAAAGGTTCTTATCAGGATTGCTGTTATTTACCCAACCACGCTGAATAGTGATCGTAAGACCTGTCTTTCCGAAAAAGTCTGAAAGTGTCTTCTCAGCTTCTTCATAGTTCTTGCCTGTTACATCAGGAAGGAAATCAAAGTTCTTGTCACCTGTCTTAACTGAAGTTGCGGCTTTGCCGTTTGCATCAGCTACGAACATACCGATATCAACCATTTCATCAACATCTGAAGCAACTACTTTACCGTTCTCAGGAACGATGATCTTATCATCTACCTGAACAATTGCAGAAGAGTAGATCGCGATAGTATCAGCTTCAGCGATAACCTTAGAACCGGAAATAGTGAGTCTGTCATCAGAAGCGATCGCGTACATGCCGCCCTTAACGTTAGCTGAGCAGTTCTTAAGATCAACATCTTCAGAACCGAAAACAGCCACGATGTTGCTCGTAACATTCAATGTAGTGTTGTCAAAAGCGATCTCATCAGCGTAGATACCGCAGTTATACTTTGGCTGATCTCCTCTTTTTGCACCAGTCTGCTTAGCTGTTACAGTACAATCCTTGAAAGATGCAGTGTCATTACATGAAATAGCTGTGCTGGTGGAAGAAACATCAACATTTGCATTATCATAAACTTCGATAGTATCCGCACTGATACCGAGAGCACCGCCTGATACACTTAACTTAGTTCCCTTGAGTTCAACCTGAGAAAGGCTTGCAAAACCTACACCCTGATCTGCATTGTTGAGCGTAATATCAACTGCTGCACCCGGAAGGTCGATTATCGGACTTTCGATTCCGACTGACTCTGCATCGATCTCGATAACAGTGCCTGCATTAGGTGTGTAAAGTGTATTGGAAAAAATACCTACCTCAACTCCGGAGATCTCTACGGATCCGTCGATCTTAAGATCGTACTCTGAATGGATACCCTCAACACGCATATTTTTTGTATTTCCGAGATAAGCGTGCTCCATTCCCTTTGTGATCTTAACATCTTTGAGACTCAAGATACCTGTTTCAGGATCATACTTTGCCAATCCTGTGTTGTTCTCGTCACCCTTAAGGATATCGTCTTTGTTATCCGAAGTGACCTCTGTTGTTCCAACCCAAATACCGTAACTGTTTCCTGCGGCTCTGACATCAGCATCAGCAAAATACGGTACTGA
This sequence comes from Clostridiales bacterium, assembly GCA_017649745.1. Next base: position 2,354 of record JAGCGE010000108.1, read on the forward strand.
CGCAAGGCTAATTGTCACAGCCAAAACAGAGGCAAGACCGATCAACGGCTGCTTCATTTCTCTCATATCATTTCTCCTTTTGTTTATGTTTTATTTCGAAAAGCTCGAAACGCCTTCATTCTATCAACATAAAAAAACTGTGTAAACATTAAAAATAATAAAATATGCATCAATTTCCGAATTCCCTCATTTCAGTTCTCCTTTTATTTCTCTCAGAAGAACCTTACATCCCACACGTGATTTTAGATTTAGTCATTTTTTATGTGTGGTAGAATTGCGGTTTTTCTTACTCGAAAAATTCATCGATACCGTCAGCCAGTCCCTTGACCATCTTCACCTGGAACTCAGGGTCCGCCATCTTAAGATCGTCAGACTGATTCGTCATAAATCCCATCTCGAAAAGAACACACGGAACCGTGCTCCAGTTATTGCCCGTCATGTCATCCTGCTCGGAAACACCGCGATTGCGGATGCCTGTCTCACGGCAATAATTCGAGATGAGGCAGTCAGCGAGTTTACGAGAACCGTCATATGAACCCGGATTCCATGGGTTATTACGAGTGATGCAGATAGCGACTGCGCCGTTAGCTGAAGAAGATGAGAGAGCATCCGCATGGATCCTTACCGAGATATCAGCGCCCTCGTTAGCGATCTTCGCACGGGTTACACAATCTACAGGAGTATTGTTATCGTATCTTGTCATGATCACCTCATATCCCCTGCTCTCGAGCTCAGCCTTAAGCTGGTTGGATATGATCATTGTAAGCTCGTATTCCTTAAGTCCGCTCCATCTGCCGTAAGTTCCTGATGCATCAGCTGCCTTCATGCTGGATGAACCCGGACCAAGAGGAACTACGCCTGAAGCAACAACAGAAGAGTGACCAGGATCGATACAGACTACCTTACCTTTAGATCTCTTCTCGACTTCTCCTCTGGTAATACCGTAAGATTCACAGATAGATAAGAACTCATCGGAATCAGCGAAGCCAAGGAAGACGTCTTTTCGAAGAGCACCATTCTGAAGTTGATCTGACCAGAAGCTTATGCCGTCATCGTCGCCGCCTCTTCCCATAAGAGTTCTGTAGAGGTCGTCCACGTATTTATCATCAGCAACTTTCTTGTCGGCATATTCCTTGCAGAGGAAAAACTCACCTGCAACTTCCTTACCTGTCATCGTTCCGTTCAGAAGATTGGTCGTCCAGTATGTAAGACCCTCTGTGTCGCAGTCACGACCGAGAACGATCGAGTAGAGCCTGTTGATGAAAAGATTGACCTTTACGGTGGAATACATGTCCTTATCAGGATAGAAATCGCCTCTGATGATGTTATAGTTTTCGCAGATATTAGTAAATTCAGGAGACAGAGAGAAGCCTCCGAAGATGTCGTTTCTAGCTTTTTTCGAGCCGTTCAGGGAAGTCTGATCCTTAAGAACGCCTACCCAGTATGACTTACCGTCAGCGTCACTGTCGCGGCCGAGGATAGCCTTATAGAGATCTTCTATGTATTCTTCGTCTGTCTTGTTCTTGGAAGTATATTCCTCACTCGTGAAAAAGCCGTATGCCGTGCAGATACCGGTGTTCCTCTTAGCACTAAGGTCTCCGCTCCAGAATTTAAGTCCGTCGTCATCACACTCACGGCCAAGGACCAGAGTGTATAGCCTTTTGACAAAATCATCAACGCTGCCGTCGGCTCTCGAAGAAGCCGGAGCAAATGTCATGAGCAAGGCTGCACACATTAATCCTGCGAAAAGTTTTTTTATTGAAGACGTTATATTCATGGGGCGAATCTCCTCATTTTTTTAGATTATTTTATTATACAAGACCTCTTACCCGTCTGCTATAATCACCCCCGGAGGGATCAAAATGCGACATATTCTAAGCAGCATCAAGAACAATGCGGTTCTTTATCTGTCAGGTCTTCTGGCTTTCATATCATGCTTTATCATAAGACCAGATAAGGAGTATCCGGGCTACATCAACGTAAGAGTTCTCTCTATCCTTTTCTGCCTCATGCTGATAGTCGCAGCTTTGGTAAGGATCGGCACATTCGATATCCTCACGGGAAAGCTCCTTAAGAAGATCAGTTCGATCAGAGGCATCGCTCTCCTATTGACTGTCTTGTCGTTTTTCATGAGCATGTTCCTGACAAACGACGTTACTCTTGTAACTCTGGTTCCGTTCGCGATCATGGTCCTCGAGCCGTTCGATCTACCGCGTAAGCTCATGTATACTCTCATCACCATGACGGTAGCAGCTAACCTCGGCAGTATGCTGACACCTATCGGCAATCCGCAGAACCTCTATCTTTATTCAGAATACAACCTCGGTCTTGGAGAGTTCCTTCTCCTTATGCTGCCTTATTCGGCCCTCTCACTCGTCATCGTTGTATTTTTAGTATTTCTCCTTGTCCGTAACGGCAAAAGCGAAAATAAGCCGATCTCGCGCGAATTAAAGGCACTCCCGAAGGCAAAGCTCATTATCTACATTCTCCTCTTCGTTCTTAATATCCTGACAGTTGCAGGATACGTTCATTTCCTGATCTCCTTTGCAGTTACTTCGATCGCTCTTATCATCATGGATCGAAAAGCATTCAAGAACGTTGACTACCAGCTTCTTTTAACCTTTGTATTCTTCTTCATCCTCACAGGTAACATCGGAAGGATGACAGCTATTACAGATGCTCTATCAGGTCTTGTATCAAAGCACCCGATCCCTGCAGCTGTTCTTTCATCACAGATAATCAGTAATGTCCCTGCCGCAATGCTCCTTTCAGCATTCACTGATAACGGCAAGGCTCTCGTTATAGGAACTAACCTTGGCGGCCTTGGAACTCTTATCGCTAGCATGGCTAGTCTCATCACATATAAGTTCCACAGCGCCCTTGCCTACAAGTATTCCCTCAAAAACCAAAAAAGCGGCAGTTACCTGCTCGCTTTTTCGATAATTAACATTGTTACATTAGTCGTACTTTACGGCTTTTACTTGCTGTTGGAGACATTGCCGTCCTGATCGATAAAGACATCGTAGTATTCTTCCGACTCAATGATATAGGTTGTAAGTCCGTAGCATCTGTATACTGTACCGTCTAACGGGAGCGTATCCTTAAGGACAAGCTCGCCATCCTTATAGTCATAAAGTTCGATAACCTTATCGTCTTCATTTCTATGAGCGATAAAAAGAGCGTATTTGTCATTTTCACCCTTTATTTCCAATCCGATAACAGCATCGTCTCCAAAATTTATGCAATCAACTTTGCAGCCGAATGACCACGAATTACAATCAAGATCCCAGATCTCGTTATAGAAGCTCGCTCCGCCTCCGGAACACACCTTCGAGATAAGATAGAGATTATCCTTTTTTCCAAGGAACATAGCCATGTTCTTATTGATGTTCTCGTTGGAGAGGGTATATTCGTAATCATCTTCAATGTATCCTACACCTCTCTCCTCCAGGATAGTCTCCAGAGAATAAGATGCGTCATCATAGAACTCGGATTCAGGTTCACCTGCAATACTCAGGATATCGCTGTTATCGAGGATCTCCTTAGTATCAACATCGAACGTGTAACATAAGAGATCAAGCCATTCGTAATCGCATCCGGTATAGACAACAAGTGAATATCTTCTGCTGTCAGCCTTGATAAAGGTATATCCGGCTGTAATTACATCTTCCTTATTCACCAGCTCGTCGATCTCCTTATTAGCCTTTTCGAAATCGTCACCCTCGAGAAGGAAATGAGGATAAACCTTGTAACCGTCACGTGAAGCACTTATGTAGTCATTGATCTTAAGATCCTTAAACTCTGTCTCCTGCTCGAAAACAGGTGCCGGTGTCGGTGTCGGTGTAGCTTCTGTCGTAGCCTCTGTAGTGGCTTCCGTCTGCTCGATAGTCGTCTCAACAACAGTTGTCTCAGTTGCAGCTGTTGTCTCTGTCGTATCTTCTGTAGTATCTTTGTTGCAGCCTCCGAGCGCCAGAGTCGCGATCAGCAGCAACGATAAGTACTTTGCTTTTTTCATAATGCAATCTCCCTTTCGGTTTTAAGATAAAGCAAGTATATCACTATTACATTACGAAAATGTAAGAGAGAAAAACTCTTCGGAGAATATATAATTAATTTGAGAAAACAATCTATGATCGAGGGGAAGACTATGAAACGACTATTATCAGGCGTAATGGCATCACTAGTCCTTTTTGGAGTTTTGATATCATCTTCAGGATGCAATTCCGACGAGAAAAAAGAAGCAGAGATCATCAAAGAGACAGATCCCTGGTACTCATGTACCAATATCAACATTGCATCCAGTTGCAATGCTCTGAATTATGATAATTTTCGCTTCGAACTTCCGGTCGTAATAGATGATCTTATCTTCGTGAACTACACTTCTCGTAACGGCAGCGTATACGCTGACAGCAATTATCATGAACCTATATGCATCTTTGATACGAAGGGTAATCTTCTGAAGGAATTCGAATTGACTGATGAGATCCCTGTCAGCAATGAGCTCGGCTTAGCAAAAGAAAAAGACAAGACCGTGCTTTATTATTCTTCAAACGGCAAGCTCTGTAAGGCAGATTTCAACAAGTCTGATCTTTCTCTCGAAAACTTACGCGAAATAGATATCGGTGAGAAATCTGTGCAGTTTGCAACTTGCACAGCCTCCGGCGATTACACCTTTGCTGTCGGTACTATCCACGACCAGGTATATATCTTCGTTATAAAAGATGATACTCTCGTTCTCAAAAAACAGATGAACATGGATTATGCCGTGATCAGCGAAGTCACTCCGAAAGACAATGGATACCAACTAAGAGTCTACAACTTCCTTTACTTTTTCGATCCGGTCAAATTAGATATAAAAGCAGACGGTGTAGCAAGTTTTGATGACTATGGTTATATCAACAGCGAAGTAGTCGGATATGACGGCAGGACCTATGTTAAGGAAGTTGACGGTATATATGTGGACGGAGAACCTTACTTAAGATACTGTGATACAGACTGCAACGTCTATTCATTTATGATAGGCGATCTTCTGGCAGTTGAAGAGGATTCGGTTGCCCTGAGTAGGCCAATATACGATTACGGTTATGGAGCTGAAGCGCCAAGTGTCATGATACTAAGCAAAGAAGACACTAATCCTAATGCAGGCAAGACTGTAATAACAGCCAGATCATACGGCAACTGCATCGACACGATGACAGGAGAAGCTATAAGAAAATACAATAAAGAGAACAGTGACTATTACGTAAAATATGCGAGTGTTTCCGTTGATGATATTTTAGAAGAGGAGTTCACCGAAGAGATCGAGAAAAAACTAAAAGAAGAGATAGCATCATCAGAAGCTGCCGATATCTACTTTGGCGTTGACACACTTTGGTGGTTCCAGACTGAGGATTATTTCGTGGATCTGAGTCAGGTTATAGATCTCGATCCTGACACCTACTACACAAAGATAACAGATGCTATATCCAAAGACGGCAAGATGTTTTATATGCCTCTTTGTTTCTACGCTGACGGTCTTATGATGGATTCTTCTTCCGTAAAGGAAGGAGCTAAGGGATTTACCTATGACGAATATAAGGAATTCGTTTCTACTGTAGGAAACGGAACAGATGCAATATCTGATTTTATCGATCGAAATGATTATTTCTACCTTTGCTTCTCGACTATGAACGATATTTGGTTCAAAGACGGAAAAGTTAATATTGCAAATGAGGAGTTTGAAGAACTGTGCGACTACTTCATTAATAACGTTCAGGAGAAGCCTAAATATGCACAGGAAGATATAATGGCAGGAGCATACAATGGTAACGATATAATCACCAACCCTGAATACGGTTATGAAACTATTATACCAAGTATGTTCTCTATGGTCTTGGGGCAATACAAGGATCCTGTTTTGCTCGGTTTTCCGTCATCAGACAGAAAAGGAGCTTTCGCAATTGTATCGAATTCAGTATCCGTAAGCGCCGGTTCCGATCTCAAAGAAGGATGCTATGATTTCATCAGAATGCTGATCTCCAAAGATATACAGGAATTAAGTGCGGAAAATCCGATAAACAGAACTGCTCTTCCCGCTGTCTTGGACAAATATGCCGAGATATTCCAATACGAATACAAAGAGGCTGGTTTTACGACAGAAGCTGAAGCAGCCAAGTATAATTACTATCTGCCAACAGATGAGATGAAAGCTTCCTATATCAAGATCATGGAGAACATCGAGATCGTCGCTGAATCAGATCAGTCTATAATGGCGATCGTTAATGAAGAACTCTCCGCTGCCTACGCAGGACAAAAAGACATCAAGGAAATCGAGGCTTCTCTTCAGGATCGTCTTAGCACCCTATACAGCGAGAAGTATTCAAAATGATCACTCAATATCACAAGATAAATGTATTCATTGCTCTGCATAAAGTGAGGCACAGATTGTAGTAATATATCAGGTCATAATGCGCAAGACCTTGTAAATCTAAATTTCAGTCTCTCTTATCTTGGCAGTGTAAGACTCGAATTTTGTCAGATCAACGACCTTCAGCTCACCACTGATTGTCTCTACACTGCTGTCGGATAACGTCATCTTAGCAGTAGCAACACCTGTACTGTGAGGAGCGATAGGATCACTCATGATGATCTCATTATAATTTGTTCCGTTAACGTTCAGAACACCGCTCTGCATAGCCCATGTCATATCTGACATATTCTCTACTTCGAAACAGATACCTTTATCAGTTAACTCTTTGTAGTAGATCTTCACTTTACCATCCTGATAGAGAAGTGGTCCTTCAGGAGTAACATCCGTAATCTTAACACTATTATCCACTTCAACAGTATTAATGGAGAAACGGAGTGAATCTCTACCATCTTCGAATCCCACACGGAAATAACCTGAGATCTCTCCTACTTTCTCGTCCGCATCGACATCACACTCAACAAGCAGATTACAGCAGCTGTGTGGAGTAACATCGGTACTGCTCATAGTAATATAACTCTTTCTGTTAACCGAGATACAGTCAACGATGTAGGAGATAGTGGTATCTGTTAGATTTTGAACATCAAGTACCACACCCTTGGATGTTATTTCCTTGAAGCTAACCTTGACCGAATCATTTTCATACATCAGGACACCTTCAGGTCCTTCTGAAACTTCGATGCTATCATCTACTATGCCATCGAAAAAGACATATTCGAGACCTTCCTTACCCTTGCTCGTATCGAAAATACTCATGCTGAATTTACCGCTGATCACACCAACTTCCATACCGGAATCCACTTCGCATTTGAACTTTATCTCTCCGACGCTTTGAGGCGCTACAGACTGATAATCTTGCCAGTCATAATCCTCAAGACCTCTGCCGTTTATTGCCAAAGCCTGAGGTCCGAATCTCTCGTTCTCATATGTCAGGTTTTCGACGCTGAATACGATAGTATCTTCCCTTGTCTCTTTAAAAGCCAGTCTTACCTTCTCATCTTCGTAGATAAGTGTTCCTTCCAGTTCAGGAGTCTTTACATCTACAGCCTCATCGATGACAACATCACAGAAACGAGCAAATGTAGGTTCAAAGGATGTGTTTCTGTCCAACGTACTGATATAAATAAATCCCGATACCGTTCCGACCTTCATATCAGGATCGAAATCACCCTTAAGTACCATCTCAGCAGTACAATCAGGACCCAGTTTTCCTTCGACATCAAGATCATTCAAACTGATCTTATTGATCGAGAAGGAAAACGGATGGAAGTAGAGTTCAGCATCAGTGTCATTCTGTATCTCGAGATGAACTCCGTCCTCTGCCAGTTCCACGAATTTAACGGTTACATATGAATCCTGATAAAGAAGCGTATACTCTTCCTCTTCGAAAGGATCATCTGTCGGTTCAGTTGGTTCTACAGGAGTTTCGATATATGTCAGAACTGACAGCTCATTTGTCATGTCGGTAAACAGATCTTCAACAACTTCATCACCGTTAGTAAGCTGATATTCTCCGTCTTCTTTCTCAAACTCCAGATTAAGTTCGATCGTTGTATAGTCATCTTTATCCTGCTCGTCGACAAGTTCCATGAAGAGCTCGATATCTTTAGTCTGATTCTCCAATATCTCACTGTAGTTAGGGAGCTCGATCTCAACGTCACAGTATGTGATCTTCTTTTTTGTCTCGATACTTAATTCGTCAACTTCGATCTCAGCTTCTTTGAGTAATGCAACAACAGCCTCATCTTCAGAGATCTCCTTAATAAGATCTATCGAATTGCCTGAGAAATAGCCAAGCTCTTTAATGTCTTTTGTCTTACATGAAAGAAGCGCTTCCATAACTTCTTCCGCACTTGTGACTATCTTCTTGTTTTCCTTTTTCGACATGCCGCATCCGAATAAGGAAAAAGCTATTGAACCTATAACCAGAACACTTGTAAATCTCTTCACATATGATCTCATGTATCTCACCTCAAACACCATAAACATCGTATTAATGATTTTGCTATTATATCATAAGGCACTAATTGATATACTTATTGGTTAATGAGCTTCCTCGCCTTGTTACACCACTTAAGATAAGCTTCGTAAGACTCTATTCCGAATGTAACAGTCAGGTAGTAGTACAGATGGTCTTCCTTCTTAAGATCCTCCTTAAGGACCGATTCGTAACCCTTAAGAAGCGCCAGATCTTCCCTCACCTGCTTCTCGAAAACATCGATATTCCTGATCGTTACTTCCTTATCTGTCTCCCCTCCGAAAAAGAGTTTTAGCAGCGTCTCATATCGTAGTTCATTACTGACCTGACTCTCTTTAAGCCAAGATCTAAGAGCTACTCTTCCCTGCTTTGTTATGTGATAAGTGATCTTCTCTCTTCCGCCTTCAGTGTATTCTTCCTTAACGATCAAACCCTGATCAACAAGATCCCTGAGAGTCGGATAGATATTTCCGAAGCTGCCCTTCCAGAAAAAACTGATGGCACCGTCCAAGCGTTTCTTGATGTCGTATCCCGTGAGGTCTTCGTGACACAGTAATCCCAATATGACCATATCAATCTTTTTCTCTCTTGCCATACAGTTCACCTCATGTATCATTTTGATATGTATTGATAAATTATCACTCATCAGAAATATACGCAAGATAAGTTTTTCTGAAATGATACAATAGATACAAAGAATGAAGGAGAAATAGATATCATGGCATCAACAAAAGAATACCTGGATTTTATCCTTGAACAGTTATCAGGACTCGACGATATCAAAAGTCGCGCCATGATGGGCGAATATATCCTCTATTATCGCGATAAGATATTCGGTGGGATCTACGACAACAGACTCCTTGTAAAGCCTGTCCCTTCAGCGATCAAGCTCATGCCTGATGCAGAGATGGAACTGCCTTATGAGGGAGCAAAAGAAATGCTCCTGGTCGATGATGTGGATAACAGTGAGTTCCTGTGTAAGCTGATCAGGAGCATGTGGGAAGAGTTACCTGCTAAGACGAAGTAACCATCCTCCACATCTCAACTATCTCACAATAAGCATGAGGCTCTTCAGGATAGTTCATTCGATCAAGAAACGTATGATCATAAGGATCCATAAATGAACTGGATAAACTACATAGAACATGTACTTTGAAAACTTGGTATTTATTCCTCTTTTCCCGTTATACAAAAGGATGAAAGGAATAACCAAAGACATTGCCCACTCATTATCAAAACACAGATCGCAATAAAGTGTAGTGCCCGGATTTCCTGAATAATATGAGATAAGTGCCTTGATCAGTAAAGCCAAACTGTAAACACCTATTCCAACGCACTGTAAGGATTTTTTACCATAGAAAAACCAAACGATCAATGTGATCGGCAACAGATAAAAACCACCTTCTAATACTAAGCTTATACCTGCAGTAATGATCGCAAGAATAATACTAATGACCAAATTCTTACGATGCTTGATATTTTCCAAACACCATACAATGACAAACATGGCAGCAAGAGTAAGGAAGATATTGTGTCCTGATATCAATGAGAAAAATGTGTATTTTCCTGTGGAAGAACTGACATTATGGAAAGTAAGATTAATTGCTATGTTTCCACACCACATTATCAATGCCGCCACGAATAGTCTGATCAGGTATTTTTTTCGACTTCTTGTACGATAAAAACCTTCGACCATCAGGTACAAAAATAATGGTGAAACGAACCTTGTTATCACAGGAATCCACTGCGGCCAGAGCGCGCCCTTATTACCTGCATGGATCGGTGTATTCAGATATGAATAAACATGATCCAGCAACATGAAAGCAAGTGCGAATAATTTCAATTTATACGAGTCCAGTTCTTTTCTCATTATTTACCTCCTCCCAATGTCTGAATGCTTGTTCATTATAGTCAATGAAAAATGCGTTGTAAGAGAATTAAATAAATAACAAGTCAATCTTAATCAAATATTAAGATGTTGAGTAAAAAACGAGTCAGGCTGATACTTACACATGTTATAATGCAATCCGTCGAGGTTGACGCCACATATAAACTCAAGAATGTTTTCAGGATGATCAGGATTCCTCATTTTCATCCGGAAAGATCATTACAAAATCCGGCATTGGAACTAAAGTTGCTTTTGTATCATGGATATCTTTTTTTCGAATACCAACGAAGACAGGATATTCCAAACTATGAATTCCGTTAGTTGTTTCAAAATGTACTTTCTTGTCATTCGCACTTTTCGCGATGACATGATAGGCCTCATATTTATGATTCTTTACGATCTTCAATAAACAGATCGAATTCGTTAAATAAACTGCGATTACGGGTATTCCGAAAATAGCTATACCGATAAGGATTACCAATGCAAGAAGAGCGCTTCTATCCTCACGCTTTCCGCTTCGCGTTGGCTCGTGGGAAAACCTGAACAATGCAAAAGCGATCAGTAAGACAGCAACACCAACAGCAATAAACAGATTCTTGAACTGATGCATAAATACCGCCCTATAGAGCTTTTTTTCGAACTCTTCAGTAGTCTTAACTTTATAGAAAGATTCATTGTCTTTAATATTCGATATATTGTTTTTGGATCTCTCCCATTTCTTCATCTTTTCTATCGCTTTTTTAACCCGCTTAGGAGTGATAGCGATTCCGATCGCAGGCAAGATCAACGTTCCTATGACACCGTCGATATACCTGCCATAATGACTTGCGAGCGCCATCAATACTACCGCCGTGAAACCCATCACGATAAGGAACATACCTGAGATATCTTCCCTGTAGGATTCACCTTTAGTCTTCTTCAATCCCGGTATACCGTCCAGGCAATAAGCAATGAGAAGAATAATATACAATATTCCAACCGGAACGATCCTCAACATATAATTTCGAGTCTCGTCAGGCTTCACGCAGCCGGTAATAAAGGCTACGATCGCATCGATCATAAGACCCGTACCAATACAAAACAGTAAAAAAACGGATACACCAAGCAGGATCAGCAACAATGTAACTGCTATCGGAGTCTCTTTTTTATCGGATGTTTTATTCGATCTGTTCTTATGTTTTCCCAAAGTAAATCTCCATGATCATTTGCCTAATTCAAGCAATAAGTGCTGATGCGTACTGGCATCGCCCTTATTTACATACTTGATGTCTTCTCCTCCTCCTAAAACAAGAGCAGGAACAAAGAAGAAAGCTTCGTTATGTTTAAGACTTCCAAGCTTTGCCGTTGCCTGATCAAAAAGATCCTTCCTTAAGATATCCTCTTTTATCTCAGGATCCAAAATGTAATCATCGAAAAATTCCTCATAAGAATAGGTACACACATCAATCTTTCTATAATGGATATCCAGCAATGATACATCATTTTCGCTTTCTTCCAATCTTCTGTAATAGAAGATATCGCCAAAGGCTGAGACCATTATAGGTATCTTGTTAAAGTCTTGACCTCCAAGCCAGGAATAAAGACTGTGCATATAATCTCTCGGATCGACTACCTTAATAAGCCCATCCCCATAGTCTCCAAATCCATACTCTTCCCATAAGTATACGATTTCTTCAGGAAGCATCTGATTAGCGAACTCCAACAGTTTATCATCAGGTTTTTTCAGATCCTTACCCGGTGTATATTCTTTTACAAAATTATCGATCAATTCTTTATTCATGCCGTTCTCCTTAGTCTTTACTGCTCTTTGAAACTCTTTGTTCCAACAAAAAGTTCATGTTCAATACTGCATTTCAAATTGTCTATAATATCCTACTCCTCTGACTTTTCAGGGAAGCTAAGCTCCAATTCATCATAAATGAATGGGAGTATCTCAGGAGTATCATTTAAATATTCGGTAAACCATATAAGTGTAGTTCCATCCTGGTATGCGCCATTCATGCGGCCATCCGTTAGTTGAGTAGAACACTCGTAGCCTTTTTCTAAGCTGGTTTCATTTCCGAACCAATCGAAAAACAGATCTCTATATTCCTTACAATCTTTTTCGTTCTCGAAAATGATATAGTGCCCATATATTCTCTCAGAAGAATCACACAGATAGAACACCGATATCTCTTTTATCTCAGGAATATCATCCCTCTGAATACCAAGCACTATCCCTACTTTAGAATAGAAGAGTTCACTAGCGTCATCATCACGCATTGTGATACTACTGCTCACTTCACTTATTCCAGATGTTTCTTCAAAAGTTTCCCAGTCAACTTCCTCAACATCATATTTTTCAGCCGCAGCACTGAAAGCTTTTTCTATGTCCTTACTTGATATTGCTGTTTTATTCTTCGTATCGGAACAACCGAAAGCACATACTGCAACAACTACTACGAACAATCCCGCAACTAACTTTCTTATGATATAAGAATTCTTCATTCTTGCTCTCCTCATTCCGCAAATGATAACAATATCATCAGTGCTGTGAACTATTCTTTTTTGACAGACATATTATACTTCTAAATCATATCTTTGTGAGAATTATTAGCATTGTATGGATTCAATCCAATCCATAATGTAACTCGTGGCAATCGTGTGGTTTCCAATCTGGCAGTGCTGATGGCCGCCTTCTGATTCAAGGAACATTCTGGTCGTAAGAGAGTTAGCGTTATGAATTCCGCTCTTACATCTTTCAAACTGATCTCTCGGTACATAGTGATCCTTTTCTCCTGCGAGGAGCAAAGCATCTTGCTTAATATTCTGAAGCTGATCTCTTAGGTTGTGCTTTTCAAGCTTCAGATACATCTCATATGGAGTGGCTGAACCTGTGATATACATGCCCTGTGCGAGCATCCAGTCAGCAATGACGCTCTTTTTGCCGATCCTTGAACACAGAAAGTTTATGGCTTTTTCATGGTTTCCTTTTATCAGAGTTCTTATGATCTGTTTTATTGGTGATGGATATACGTTTGTCATAACTTCAAGACCATCGTCCAGAACGTCGTAAGCTACGACTTTAGATATCCTCGGCTCATTAGCGGCGCTTTCTAAAGCAAAAAATCCACCCCAGGATATACCAATAAAAGCGCAGGTTTTTAGATCAAAGAAGTCTATAACTTTAGAGGTCGCCTTATGGAAGGCGTCTGTAAAATATATTCCCCTGTTTATGCATTCACCCTGTCCCGGGCCTTCGAAAAGAATTACGCTATAACCTCTATTCACAAAATCATTAACTTGAAGGACGAATTCTTCTATAAAGGAATCATAGCCGCCGCAGACAAGGATAGTTTCTTTGGAGTCAGCTGCGTCCATCTTGAAGCACTTCATATAGCCGTTTTCATAGGGGATCTCAAATCTTTCAAAATATATATCATTTTGAGCAAAACCCAGATCAAACTCATCAAGACATTTACTGAATACCTGTTCTTTGCGGGGATCCCCATATTTAAGGAAGAATTCTGCCATACGATAGTAGTAGGCGGCGTGCATATGCTTATTGGTATTTATTGCTTCTTTTGCTATAGAGATCCAGGCTTTGTACCATTCGTCTATGTCTTTTACATTTGCAATTGCTGATATTACCTGATCTTCATCGCAGGCTTTGGAGCCATATGTCAAAACTCTATTTGTCTGAAAATCAAACTGCTGAATAGGATTTACTGTCTTATACATAGGTATCCTCCCTCTAATTCATTTAGCTCAATGGGGTGACACTTGTCACCTCTTGTCTGTGATTATATAATCGCTGTGTAAGCTCCATCAAGCATAAAAGCTAATGTGTCACACATCCGGGAGAATTGTGTCTATGAATACGACAAACGGAATTATTGCCGAGAGATCAAAAGAAACTATAGCTTCAGCGATGCTCGAGGTCATGAAGATCTACAGTTATGACGAGATAACCGTAACACAGATAACTCAGGAAGCGAAGCTGTCACGCAAGACTTTCTACCGCCACTTTAATGATAAGGAACAGGTGCTCAAACACCTTTTTGATTCACTTTATCAGGAATGTGTTGAAGAGATCGTCAGAAGCGGGCTTAGCCACTACTGGGATGTCGTTCAATGTTATTTTGACTTTTGGGAGAAACATGCAGACGTTATCAAGCTAATGAAAAAAAGCGGCCTGCTTCCGGTACTTTTCGAAGAATCTTACAACCGTTCCTTTGAAGTCTTTAAGATCGTCAGAACGCCGGACATTGCGAAGGCCAACGAAGCAGGACTTCCATACATGCTTTCTTACAGCATCGGCGGCATGCAATCCATGCTCATGAGATGGATCGAAAACGACATGGCAGTGGAATCAAAAATGATAATAGACTGTCTGAAAAATAGTTTTCGTTCAGACTTAATTTAGCTCATTCATAATTGTCGTTGTTTGCGGTCTGATTATTTGGCAAACTAAAACCCATGAAACGTAGTAGTTTCAAGGGTTTCAGAATCTCGTTTTATCAACAGTTTACATTTTGTGTGGAACATTCAATTTTCTATGCCTCAAATTCCGGAAGAGTCGTTATCTTGATGCCTTTGTTCTTGGCATAGAGAGACAAAAGAGCCGATGCATTACCTGAATCTCCGATGAAGAGACCAAGATTGGAGTCGACATCCCATGGCGTTACGCGTGTCCAGGCATCATACCAGCGGCGGCCATTCTCATCAACAAAAGCATCGTGCAGGATCGAGTTGGCTGTCCGTGCGGCAAGGGTGTGATTTATCTGGCCCGGGATGAGGTCCGGATCAGTCAGGAAGTGCAGGAGAAAGC
>JAGCGE010000007.1 GCA_017649745.1 Clostridiales bacterium
GGAGATATCAGTGTAACTTTTACATCTGTTTTCCTGACCTCTTCGAAAAGGCTTCTGGCAAAGCTACGAAGGCCTGCTTTACACGCACCATAGCATGCGCCATGAGGATTAACTGAATCAGCAGTGACTGACGAGATATAGATAAGATGTCCGCTCTTCCTCTGCTTCATCTTCTGAAGATAGAAGTTGGTTATCTCTATAGGACTTTGAAGATCGACTGCAACCATCTCATTTATCGCTTCCTGGCTTATATTCTCATGAAGTCCATAGTAAGCGCTTCCTTGCGAAAAGATTATGATATCCGGACACTCTATCGTCTTAAGAAGCTTAGTAACTGATGATCTATCTTGAAGGTCACATTGAATGAACTTGATATCAGGATAGCTGACCTTACTTATATCTCTGCCGATACCGATAACTTCGTGTTTTCCAGAAAGTGCCCTGGCACATGCCAGGCCGATACCTGAAGTAGCACCGAATACCAATACTTTCATTATTGATCCTCCCAGATAAAGATCTTGTCCTCAGGTACGTATGATGATACCTTCGCTCTAATAATTTCTATCATTTTTTTCGAGATGTCGCCATAATGAGACACACCATTCTCAGAGATGAACGGGAAAGCGACAGCAGGAGTTAACGGTCTTCTCTTACGCATGAGTTTCAGGTAATCTGTCGAGATCCTGAAGACGCCGATACTTACATCATAGACACTGTCAGAAGGTATTACCGAGAACACCTTATCGACCAGATTCAGATAGTCCTTCTCCCAGTTTCTGTAATATATCATAGGATCAAGGCATACCCTGATCTTAAAGCCCTTATCAGAACAACTCTTCATCGCAGCAAGTCGCTGGTCTAGCGGAGCCGTTTTCCTCTCTATCTTCGTTATAGTCTCAGGAGATAAAGTCCACGCGAAAATGACTCTGTCAGAAGGTTCGAATCGATCGAAAATACGCGGATTACCGCTCTTAGTCCTGATCTCGATCGTAAGATCCTTACGAGTCTTTACTGCCTCTATGAACTTACCGACAAAACCGAACATGTGCTCAGCAGCCAGAAGATCAGTGTCATATGAGACACAAAGATACATCGGATGCTTTAGAAGTATCTCATCTATCTCTTTAAGGATATCTTCGAAAGATGTAAACGCAACGACATTACCTGTTGGATACATACCGCAAAGATAGCAATAATCGCAATCGAACATACAGTTCATCATACATGAACAATAGTAGAAATGCTCGTTTCCGAAGCTTTGACAGACTCTTGCTCCTTCATAGATATACTGACCTCTCTGACGCGAGAGTATAAGTGCCGGTGATCTCTTTTGAATATCAAAATCCTGATGAGTACGATTGAATATATCCTTATAAGAGTCGATCCTGATAACGTTCTTATTATCAAAAGGAACTTCTACATCTTTCTCTGCATAAACATTAGTAAAAGGAGGATTTAATCCCTCTACTTTGCTCCAGTTATCAGTATCAAGATCCGAATTCAAGGTCAGTTCCGTAATGATCTTATCAAACAGTTCTTTCTTAAATGCTTTCGTATTATTTTCGAAAAGGATATCTGATACGAACGAAAGATCTGTATCAAGACCATTAAGTTTCCTATAAAAGATGACTCTCTTAAGCTTATTGCACATGGTCTCGGTCAGGCAGAATTTCTCTTTTACCAACTCGACATCGATATCATCCATGCTCATATCACTTTTAGTTATATCAAGACTAACTGCAAAGTCGATTATAGCTTTTGCATGCTGCTTGATAAGCTTATAAGGCTCTATCTTCTTGTCAGCAACCTTAGTCCCATCGAAAACATCAGATACAACTTTAAAGAAGAACATCCTATCCAAAGTAAAATACGGAACAAAGGATTCATAGAGCATGGAAGATTCCATGTCATAAAGCCCTGTTCCATCATCTGCAGGACGCAATACGGTAGTTATTGAAGACTGTGCAAACGAATTCTTATAGATAAGATCTGGATAGTATGTCCTACCTGAAACATGATCGGTTATCTTGTTTATGAGATAAAGATCTCCGATATTCCCAAATGACGAACCGCAAATACCGACATTAATAACTATCGAATCGGAATCAGGTTCATGAAGCGCAAAATGGCGAGAACTGTTTCTTAAACAAGAAACAAGTCCTTCGCCAACGATTACGACTTCGAAGCCATCTGAAACGAAATGCTGATAGATATGTTCATCAGCTCTCTTCTTAAGACCAAGTATCTCTATAAAAGGCCTGGCCTCTTCGTAGATGGCAGTTACAAAAGTTATCATATTAGTTTCTCATGCTATGAATTGGAGCCGGGATCCTTCCACCACGATTGATGAAATCAGCGCATGAAGCTGTATTAACAGGCATGATCGGAGCAGTTCCGAGAAGACCACCAAATTCAACCTCATCACCTACACCCTTACCAGGTACAGGAATGATACGAACAGCAGTAGTCTTATTGTTAAATGTTCCGAGAGCCATCTCATCAGCGATGATACCGGATATCGTAGTAGCATCAGTATCACCAGGGATAGCGATCATATCAAGACCTACTGAGCATACACATGTCATAGCTTCAAGCTTCTCAAGCTTAAGGCAGCCTGACTTAGCAGCAGCGATCATACCCTCATCCTCAGATACAGGAATGAAAGCACCTGAAAGACCACCTACGAATGAAGAAGCCATCGTTCCGCCCTTCTTAACTGCATCATTAAGCATTGCAAGAGCAGCTGTTGTACCCCAAGTACCGCACTCTTCAAGACCGAACTCTTCAAGAAGTCTTGCAACTGAGTCACCTACTGCAGGTGTCGGAGCAAGTGAAAGGTCAATGATACCAAATGGTACACCAAGTCTCTGTGAAGCTTCTCTAGCAACAAGCTCACCTACACGTGTGATCTTAAATGCAGCTTTCTTGATAGTCTCGGCTACAACACCAAGATCCTGACCCTTAACAGACTCAAGAGCGTGCTTAACAACACCAGGACCTGAAATACCAACATTAATAACACACTCAGGCTCACCAGGTCCCAGGAAGGCACCAGCCATGAACGGGTTATCTTCAGGAGCATTCGCGAAAACAACGAGCTTAGCACAACCTAATGCACCTCTGTCTGCTGTTCTCTCTGCAGCTCTTTTTATGATGACACCCATATCTCTTACAGCATCCATATTGATACCTGTTCTTGTGGATGCAAGATTAACTGAAGAACAAACGAAATCAGTTACAGCCAAAGCCTCTGGGATAGAATCGAGCAAGATCTTATCAGAAGTTGTATAACCCTTCTGAACAAGAGCTGAAAAACCACCGATAAAGTTTACTCCACAAGCTTTAGCAGCCTTATCAAGTGCAACAGCGAAAGGAGTATAATCCTTAGCTCCGCATGCAGCTGCAACAATAGAGATAGGAGTTACCGATATTCTCTTATGGATGATCGGCACATGATATTTACGTGAGATCTCCTCACCTACTTCAACAAGACGACCTGCATATTTGCAGATCTTGTCATAGATCTTCTGACAGGATTCTTCAACAGTAGATGCTGAGCAATCCATCAGGTTGATACCCATTGTAATTGTACGAATATCAAGATGTTGCTCAGAGAACATCCTGGTAGTTTCTAATATTTCAAAATCAGTAATCATAAGCCACCTCAGATCCTGTGCATAGCATTAAACAGATCAGTATGCTGGATAGTGATCTGAACACCAAGCTCATCACCAAGTTTATTAAGCTTCTCAACAATGTCAGACTTCTCGATAACAACATCCTTAAGATCAACCATCATGATCATTGTAAAGAGGTTATCGAGGATTGTTTGTGAAATATCTTTTATATTGATCCCCTCGTCAGCAAGAAGATTAGAGACACCGGCAATGATGCCTACACGATCAACTCCGACAACGGTAATTACAGCAGTATTTTTGGACATAATCATCAGACTCCTTTTAATAAAGATTGTTATGATCAACAAGGAGTATTATATACCAATTCAGATGTATTTTGAAACGAGCGCATTCGCACATTTGATGCCATCAATGGCAGATGAAGTTATACCTCCTGCATAACCGCATCCCTCACCGCATGGGTAAAGACCAACAACATTTGTACTCATAAAAGATTCCTTATCACGAAGGATCCTGACTGGAGAAGAACTTCTCGCTTCAACAGCTGTCAGAACAGCATCATCAGCGTCAAAACCATTGATCCTTCGTCCCATCTTAACTATTCCATCCTTAAGAGAATCACAGATGATCTTAGGGAATAATTCATTAAGATCAGATGGAGTAACAGAAGGCTTATAGCTTGGCTTTATTCTTCCGAATCCTTCAGGTTTCTTATTCTCAACAAAAGCTTTAAAAGTCGTAGCAGGTGCACTGTCATTTGAACCCGCGATCTCATATGCCTTACCTTCCAGCATCTCCTGAAATTCGATTCCTGCCAATACACCTTCACCATAGATCTCGCTGTCTACCGGAACAAGCAAAGCGGAATTGGAGTTTTCCATATCACGAGCATAATAGCTCATTCCGTTAGTGCAGATCGATCTCCAAGAAGAAGCACCTGCAACTACTTCGCCACCCGGACACATACAGAATGTATAGAGTTTTCGACCAGTAACAGTATCTACTGCGAGCTTATATGATGCTGAAGAGATATCGTGATAGTTAGCTGTATCAAAACCGTACTGTGCCATGTCGATATCCTTACGAAGATGTTCGATACGTACGCCAACGGAAAAAGGCTTGTTCTCCATATCAACTTCTGCTTTATTGAGCATTCTAAATGTATCCCTGCTGCTATGACCTATAGCAAGGATAATATCATCAGCTTCTTCATCATACGGATCCTGACCCCAGTCATAATCGAACCCTTTGATCTTACCGTTTTCGATATTAAGATCATAAAGAGTCGCACCGAAAAGAATATCACCGCCAAGCGATTGGATCTCTTTACGGATATTGACTACCACATTTCGAAGATTATCAGTTCCGATATGAGGATGAGAATCATATTTGATATCTGAAGGTGCACCGAATTCGACAAAAGTATCAAAGATAAACTGCTTATAAGAATCCGATATACCTGTGTGAAGCTTACCATCAGAGAAGGTGCCTGCACCTCCCTCACCGAATTGAACATTATTGTCAGGATCAAGTGTCGCCTTACCAGCTTTATATGCCTCAACACGTCTGACTCTATCTTCCATACTCATCCCGCGATCAAGGATAAGTGGCTTTAATCCGTATCTAGCAAGGATCAGTCCAGCGAACATACCTGCAGGACCAAAGCCAATAATAACAGGCCTTTTAGGCATATTGATCTTGGCATCCTTATACTTAAAAACCGAATCCTTAAGTTCATTATCCCTCTTAGCGAACTCGCTTCCAGAAAGGATCTCAACTTTATAATTTATAACTGTCTTCGGCTTACGTCTGGCATCAATAGATTTCTTAATGATGCGAAGTTCTTTATTGCCGTTCTCGACAGACTTGATACCGTCACGCATGGCACCGTTACCTGTCTTAAGCTTATAAGTGATAGCAGCGTATTCATTCTGAAAATGATTCAACTCATCAGGAAAGAGCTTTAAGTCAAACGTCATATAAAGCTCCTTTGATCGCATCAGCTACGGCAAAAGCAGAACTCCATGCCCATTGCAGGTTGTAGCCACCGCAAGGACCGTCAACATTAACTGCTTCGCCGATAACATAAAGTCCTTTAACTCTGGTCTCCAGAGAAGAACTTAAACATGTGAGCATAACGCCGCCTCTGGTTACCTGCGCATTATCAAAATTCTGAGTTCCGGAGATCTTTATCCTAAAGTTATGAAGCTCATTTATAAATCTCTTTATCTCTGATTCAGTTGTGATCTTTTTACAGTTGAGTCTCTTAAGAATCACTTCAGTAAGGACATCAGGAAGAATGCCAATAAGAGCATCTTTGGTCTCTCTTTTCGGAAACTTCAGGATACGCTCCCTTATGTCGTCTTCATTATCAATGAGATCAACGATAACGGTATTCTTACCCTCTTTGATGTACCTCGAAAGCTGCATGATACAGATACCTGAGATACCATAATCAGTAAAAAGCAATTCACCCTTCTCGGAAGCAGTTATCTTGCCATCGTTTTCGAGCATTACCTTAGAAGCAAACCTGTAACCGCTAAGTCTCTTAAGATCTCTGTCAGAAGAACAAAGCTGCACTAACACAGGCCTTACAGGAGCGAAATCCTCTTTAGGGATCATGCAGTTCAAGAGCTTAAAGCCGGAACCGTCACTGCCGGTATTCGGATATGAACATCCACCGGTAGCAATTACAAGATACTTACTGTTATATGAATCGTCAGCTGTCTTAATCTCGAAAAGATCATCAGACTTGACGATATATTTAACCTTGGAATTAAGCTTGATATCGATGTCATCCAGATAAAAACGCAGAACATCGATGACTGAAGAACTCTTGAGAGTAATAGGATATACAAGACCTTCTTTATTGATAGTCTTTAACCCCATCTCTTTTTCGAAAAAACTAAGAGTATCAGTTACAGGATATTTACCGAAGATCTCGTCAATTATAAGACTGCTATCTGAATAATAATTCTTAGGATCGATCTCGGTATTAGTGAGATTACACCTGCCGTTACCAGTGATAGCAAGTTTTTTACCAACCTTGGAATTGGAATCAAGAAGAAGTATGTTCTTGATTCCCAAGAACTTCAGCCTCGCGGCACACATCAATCCTGAACTACCCGCACCGATAATTATCGCATCGTATAAAGACACTTAAGACTCCTCTTCAAGAAGCAATAAACAACGCTTAAACTTACTGTCATTGGAGAACTTGGCATTAGTCTTACTAACGATATAGTTAGCCATATCCATAAGGTCAACTACATCACCTGAGATAAGTTCAAGTTCAAGCTCACAGATAGGTTCTGACTTATCTCCTGCTGAGAGCTTACCTACATCAAAACAAGCTTCCATAATGGAGTCGCCATAACCGAAAGTATATACAGTACGATTGAATTTAGTCTTACACAAAGGAATGAGTTCATCTTCATCGATACCATCGAGAGCACTCGTAAGGATATCAGAAGGATCCTCACTTCTGGAGATACCTTCAAGGAATTCTTCCTTATCAAAATTCTTGGAAAAAGTCTTTACATTCCACTCGTAACGCTGATGAAGACCGTTCTCAACCTTACCGCCGAGCTTGATGGTATGCTCATATGTCTCTTCCTCTTCATCTGAATCGGAAATATTACGAACTCGGATGGAACCGCCTCTCTTGATCATCTTGTGATCAGGCGTATCGTAATAAGTGCTAGACAGTTTAACTGCCTCCTGATCCTCATGTTCCATACAGATATTATAGAACCAATCGGCATCAAGTATCCCAAATAATTCTTCTTCGTCCTTAAATGTTAATTTGTATTCTGTCTCCATATTATTCCTTAATAAGTATAGGTGTGAACTCCACCCGTTGATACGACTATTACCTTATCGTTACCGATAAAGCCAACTTTTAAAACATCCTCATCAACAGAAATATCTGAAATGACATTACCATCACTGTCTATGACAAATATTCTTCTGTCAACGCTTATAACGCATTTGTCCTTATATGTATTGAATGCGTTAACTACACTTCCTAAAACTGAATCGTAAACGATATTATTCCCACTGTCAATAACAGCGATCTTATTGACCTGTCCTACTCCGTCAGAGTAGATAAGGAAAAGATTATCCTCTACATTATAACAATAATTTATCGATCCGTACTGAACATTTAAAGCAGAGATCGCTTCACCAGTTACTACATAAGCACTGTCACTGCCGAACACAAGGAATCTGTCTCCGCAATAAAGGATCGTGGACAACATATCATCCTTTTCAGACGAAAAGATCGCATAATCAGCCGCAACCATCTTGCCCTGATCTTCTTTAATGTTTAACAGTTTGATATAAGGCTTAAGAATTGCACCATTAGTGTTTACCGTAGTTATAGCAAGAACAGTAGTATCACTATTGAAACACAATGATACAGGATAGCCTGAATCCTGTGAGAGCCATTTATTCGAGAATAATGTTCCGTCAGGTTCACATAGTATTACCTGACCATAAGCATCTTCACTGTCCAGTATTACAGCTGCATAGCAGTCGTTCGATAAAGCAGCACCCTTAACCTTATCAGATGTAGACTTGCTATAGATCTGACCGTCAGCATCATATACAGAGAAGGCATAACCGTCAAGATCACCTACCAAAGCATAATCACCGCCGAAAATACAGAACGGATTAGCATAATTCACATTTACACTATATGCCTCATTACCGGATGATGTAAGATAAGCAACTCTGTCAGTAGTTACCTTCAAAACACCATCTCTGAACGGATAAAGTTTCTGTGCTTCCGCAAATTCGCATGAGAAACCGGATTGTGCAGAAAGTCTTACAGAACTATCTGCACCTTCAAGGGATGACTGCTTCTTGGAAACAAAAAACAAGAGAATCAGACTTCCAATAACGATTACAATGAAGACACTCATTGCGATGAGAAGTTTTTTCTTGATCGTCTTACCATCATCCATTGCTTGATTCCTCTGTAGGTATGTCATAGATGTTATTGGAATTCTTTTCACTGATCGCTGTAGTAAGCAGATCATAAGCACCAATTATACCGTAACTGTACAACTGATCACCGGCATCTTTTGTAAGAGACTTCTCATATACATAGAATCCCGTATATTCACCGTCTTTCATTACATAATATGATGCTGAATCTCTCTGAATAAATGAGAGCTCTACGTGCGTTAAATCCTTATTGTAAATCGTGATCTTCATGAACGGATCACCGCTTGGAACATCACCCAAAGCAATACCGCCGATCTTTATACAAGCGATCTTCTCAAAGAATACAGACGCATAACATTTTCCGTAGGAATTCATGATCTTAGCATCTCTGCCATCAAGGAAGACTTCTGCCTCTTCTGAATCAAGAGCTCCTGTAGTATCGATAGTAAGATCAAAAGACCTGTTATCAAACTCACCTGTTATTTCCTTAACATCATAAGCATGGAAATAGTAAACATAATCATAAACAAGATTAAGTTCAGGCATATCAATATCAGGAAGCTGCTGAACACTTACCATGAAGTACTCGTCACTCATTGTTCCCTTACCATAGAAGAAACCGTCCTGAGCCTTAGAAAGATAGAATTCTTCCTTACTTCCGTCATTCTTTGTAAAGCAGAAATGATATGACGGATCATCAAGACCATATTCTTTAACCTTATCATCGGTAAGATTTACAAAAGAAGCAATCTCAAACTCGCTCATCGACGCAAGAAGATTAGTAAACTCAGATCCTGTCTGAATCTGATATGGTTCTTCAATAATGAAGATAACACCGTTTTCAGTATTTTCAGGCTTAATCGAAAGCTTGATATTATCAGCCTTTCTCTCGAAAACAACATTAGATACTTCGTTATAATCGATTCCAAGCTTGATAGTTGCATAGAAATCAATTGCTGTATAAGAACACATCTGCTTTTTAAGAGTAGTGATCGTATAAACATTTGGATCACCGTCAAGAGCAATGTAGCTTCCGGAACCGTCAACAACATCATTACCGATCATTAATGTCTTGGTCTCACCTGAAGCAAGGCTGATCTTGATAGTACATTCAGGCGCATCAAGACCATAGTCAGCAAGATTAGGAGATTCGACATTAAGCTTTGAAGATGCAACATAATCAAGCATGATCTTCAGGTAACTTGTAAACTTATCCTGTGAAAGCAAGGACTGATCATCGTAATTAAGTGTAAAAACAGGATCTTTTCCGTTCTCAACAACACGTGTGATAATGAGAGGCTCCTTATCCTTACGTTCGATCGTAAGATTAGTAATATCCTCTGGAGCACATTTAACCAATTGAAAACTTGTAGGTTCCTCTTCAGGCTTGTTCTTATCTTTTACGACAAAGACAATTACTATTGCCACGATAAGTGCCAACAAGATCAAAAATGGTATTAAAAGATTCTTTAATGATTTCATCTAAATTCCAACTCCGATCAAAGATGTGATCTTCTGTAATATACAAACCAAGCCATGAATACGAATGCAAGTGGGATAAATGCAAGGAAGATAATACTTACTGTAGAAATAGTATTCTGATTTACCTTGCTGGCATCAATATCAAAGTTCTCCATCTGCTTATCAGGGATACTTGCACTGTTAGAAGTTGGGAAGAACTTGGAAAGCATGGATCTTATAAGCTGATTATTCTCATCATTGGATGATTTTGAATAAAAATACTCATCAGATGTGAAATAATCAGAACCAAATACCAAAACGCTTACATTATGGGAAAGTCCTTCAGTATAAGCATACATAGCTGCATTAGCCTGAACGTCTGACTGAGCTACTTCATTCTCCTTAGTTGAGTTAACAAAGTCGTACAAAACAGCCTTATCAGATGAAACTACAACAGGCTCACAGTTAATATCAGATCTGCTGCCGGAAAGAACAACATTACGTGAAAGACGATAGAAAGCAAATCCGGTTGTATTAAGATCTTTATAGTTATCTGTAAGAACACCCTTATACTTACCTGATTCATAATCGATAATGTTAGAAGGTTCCTGATCCATAATACAATTATTCTCAACTTTGAGGTTCATCTCGTTAAGAACGTTATTGATATTAGTAAAGTCCTGATTTGTATTATTTGTATCAAGTCCGAGAGAAACAATAAGTTTGCTTACTTCTCCAGGTTTAGCATTCCAGAGATAATCCTTGATTGCCTCCTGAACATTCTCAGGAATATCAACATCAGGATTAAGGATCATAAGAAGATCACAATCATCAGGAACAACAAAGTTAGCATTATTAACTGAGAGTTCTTCCATATCAATATTCATAGAAGCGAATACTGAATCAAGGAACATATGTGAAGTTCCCTGAATGTCAGAAAGATAATATACCTTGTACTGGCTCTCGGAAGTAACATTGATGATCGAGTTGATAAATGCACTTTCAACCTTATTTACTGAAGGATACCAGTAATTGTATGTAGCAAGAATCTGCTCATCTGCACCGAAACAATCATACTGA
>JAGCGE010000109.1 GCA_017649745.1 Clostridiales bacterium
CGCTGCACCTAATGCAGAACCTGATGAAACACCGATCGTATATGAAGATGCGAGAGGGTTCTGAAGAAGTGACTGCATAACGGCGCCACTTACTGAAAGCGCACCGCCGATGAGAAACGCGACTATGGCTCTCGGTACTCTGATATTCCAGAAGATCGAGACAGTCATAGGCGCGACGCTCTCGGGAAGCTGCATCTTAAATGCTTTGTGCATAAAAATGTGGAAAGCATCGGGGAGTGCGATGTTCACACTCCCCAAGCTTACACACAACAAAAATATTGCAATACCTATCAAAAGTGAGAGCAATAATCTCTTCATTATCACATGTCCTTATAAACGTCAGGATATACTGCCTTAGCCATTTCGATCATGGAATCGATGATGTGGTTGTTAGGCTGGTTGCTTGATGTAGCGTCGATGTAGTAGACGTCGCCGTTCTTAACAGCTGTTACATTCTCCCATCCTGCGTTTTCCTTGATAACACTTACAGGATCGTCGATGTAGTCAACGTTTGTAAGGATAACGTCAGGGTTAAGTGCGATAGCTTCCTCTTCTGTGAGAGCAACCCAGCTGTCGAGGTCTCCTGTTACGTTAACAGCACCGATACCTGTGATCATCTCGTCGATATATGTGCCCTTACCTAATGTGTAAAGTGTTGGAAAATCAGCACTTGGAAGACCGATCTCGAACAATACTGTCTTCTTGTCTTCAACTGTAGCACCGAGTGCACAGATCTCGTCGTACTGAGCCTTGAACTCATCAATGAGCTCAGCTGCCTTATCTTCTTCACCAACTGCAAAACCGATGAACTCAAGATCGAGAACGATATCGTTAACTGACATACTGGAAGGGATGTCTGCAACGCAGATACCTGCATCTCTTGCAGGCTGATAAACATCAGTACCGCCGAAGCTGCTCATTCCGGATGTGAAGATGATATCAGGATCCAAAGCTACGAGAGCCTCGTTATCTGGATTCATCATATCGAACTGCTGAACATCAGCTGAGAGCTGATCGAGATATGTGTAAGAGTTTGTATCGATAGCAATGATCTTGTCAGCAAGACCAAGATCGATCAAAAATCTTGTTGTGGAAGGTGCCATTGAAATGATGGTATCAACCTGAGCAGGGATGCTGATAGCATTACCTGAACGGTCCTCTGCCTCTATAAAGATCTCCTTGGCAGGATCCACTGTTGCAACAGTTGTTGCCTCTGTTTCTTGTGTAGCTTCTGTTTCAGCCTGTGCAGCGGTTGTTTCAGTTGTCTCTTCAGTTGTTGTTGAAGAACAAGCTGCGAACATGGATACTGCCATGACTGCAGAAAGAGTTAATGCGAAAATTCTTTTCTTCATAAAATCATCTCCATTTCTTGATAAACAATTACATAATATATCACGTTTGGCCATATTGTGACTATTTTCGTTAATTTTTACATTCTATAGTACGTTGTAATAGAAAAAACTGCGTTATAAAATAGACACGGCTAAAAACAGAAGAAAGTTTGAGAATAATAACGTGGCAGATAAAAAAATCAAGATCTTGGTAATCAATCCGGGATCCACATCCACAAAGGTAAGTCTTTTCGAAGATGAGGATCTGGTATTTGAAAGAAGCCTTTTCCATGATGCAGATGAGCTTTTAAAGTTCCCGCATGTTAACGGTCAGATGCCGTTCAGATACGATGTCATCATCGATATGCTCAATAAGGAGAATATTGCTCCTGAGTCTATCGACGTATTCGTAGGAAGAGGTGGTAGCGCATGCACACAGCCTGGCGGTATCACGACTATCGATCAGAAGCTTTTCGACGATACAGAAGCTGCTGTAGGCGGTTCAGAGCACCCTGCTAAGCTCGGTGTAATGCTCGCATGGCAGTTCGCAACAAAGTACGGTAAGCCTGCTTATACACTTAACCCTACTAACGTCGACGAGTACTGTGATTACGCTAGACTTACGGGTATCAAGGGAATCTACAGAGTTTCCCATTCACATGTATTGAATCAGAAGGCTGTTGCAGAGTATCACGCTGAGCACATGGGCAAGAAGTATGAAGACTGTAACTTCATCGTGGCTCATATCGATGGCGGTATCACAGTAAGCGCTCACGATCACGGCCGTATGGTCGACGGTAACATGGGTGCTGACGGTGAGGGTGCTTTCACACCAACTCGTATCGGTAGTGTTCCTGTTCTTTCTCTTCTTGACTACATCGAAAAGCATTCAGTAGACGATGTTCGCTTAAGATGTTCAAGAGCAGGCGGATTCGTTGATCTCTTTGGCACAGCTAATTCTGATACTATCCACGAGCTCGTTGAGAAAGGTGATAAGAAAGCTTCTCTTGTATGGAACACAATGCTCTATCAGATCTGCAAGATGATCGGTGAGATGAGCTGCGTACTCGAGGGTAAGGTTGACGGAATCCTTCTTACAGGCGGACTCCTGAGATTCAAGGACGTAGAAGAAACTATCAACCGTCGTTGCGGATGGATCGCTCCAATTAGCGTATATCCTGGTGAAATGGAGCAGGAAGCTCTTGCTATGCCTGCACTTAAGGTAATGAGAGGTCAGTTAAAGCCTAGGACGTATTCAGGCAAGAATGTCTGGGACGGATTCGAAGGCATGGAACTTTAATGAGGTGACAACTATGAGCATGATAGAAAAGATCAAGACAAAGGCACGTCAGAATGTTAAGCGCATCGTTCTTCCTGAGGGAAACGAGCCTCGTACAATCCAGGCAGCAGCTATTATCAAGAAGGATGGTCTTGCTGAGCCTGTATTACTCGGTAACAACGACGAGATCATGAGCGAAGCAGCTAAGGTCGGAACAGACCTTACAGGTATCGAGATCATCGATCCTGTAAAGAGCCCTAAGTTCGACGAGTATGTGGCTACACTTTATGACCTTCGTAAGGCAAAGGGTGTTACTGAGGAGGATGCGAAAAAGCTCGTATCTGATCCAATGTACTTCGGTATCATGATGGTTAAGCTAGAAGATGCTGACGGTCTTGTATCGGGTGCTGTTCATACAACAGGTGATATGCTCCGTCCTGCTCTCCAGATCATCAAGACTAAGCCTGGAATGAAGGTCGTATCTTCAAGCTTCCTTATGGATTGTCCTAACAAGGATATCGGTGAAGACGGACTTCTCGTATATGCAGACTGCGTAGTAATGCCTAATCCTACAGCTGAGGAGCTTGCTCATATCGCGATCGCAGCAGCTGATACAGCAAAGACACTTTGCGGTGTTGAAGAGCCAAGAGTAGCAATGCTCTCATTCTCTACAAAGGGTAGCGCTAAGCATGAGAACGTAACAAAGATGCAGGAAGCAACAAGAATAGCTCATGAGCTTAAGCCTGATCTTCTTCTCGACGGCGAGCTCCAGTTCGACGCTGCTTTAGTTCCTGAGATCGCAGCTTCAAAGGCTAAGGGCAGTCCAGTAGCCGGAAGAGCTAATGTTCTTATCTTCCCTGATCTTCAGGCAGGTAACATCGGATATAAGATCACACAAAGACTTGGCGGAGCTGATTGTTTCGCAGTTCTTCAGGGACTTGCTAAGCCATGTAACGACTTGTCTCGTGGATGCTCTGTAGAGGATATCGTAAACACTGTTGCAATGACTGCTGTTCAGGCTCAGTGATACAAGCTCTTAATATTATTATGATAATGGAGATGATATAATCGAAAAGGTTATATCATCTTTTTTTGAGGGAGCAATATGAAAAGAACGCTGTCACTAATACTTATCTCTACATTATTGTTCGGAATGATGACATCCGTGAGTGGATGTGGTTTTTTCGAAAAGATCAAGAGGGACCGATACGACAGACCTGAGACTGAAGGAACAGAAGATGAAGAAGAGGAAGAGGAAGGCTCTGTCGATTTTTCACTTGATGATCTTAAAGGTGTCTGGTTTGATGAACACGGACCAGTCCTTAAGATAGATGATGTTGTGACTTTTGTAAGGGATTACAGACAATTCGAGCTGTTATCGGTTGAAGAGGATAAGATCGTTATCAAAGGAATAAAAGATGACAATTTCAGTTATTCTGAATTCAAGTATGTTCCTGACGAGATTGCATTGGAGATACCTCTCAAGATGACATCTGACGGTTATATTGATCTTATGGGAAACAAGCTCTTCCGAGATGACACTAAAGATGGGAAGAAGGCTGTTGAGAAGATCAACGAGAGTATGGAATCTGATGCGTACGTCGTGAATTATGAAAATATGGGCTTATTATCCGTTTATTTTGTAAAGGATCAGATGTGCTATAAATATGAATCGTATGAGTATTCTGTTTATTTCAGCAATGAATGCGGGATCATCAATCTTGTATCTGATTATTCGGTAACATATGATGCATATTTGTTTTTCTTCTACAATGATGTTTCTGACGATGATATATATTTAGTTGACTTTTCGGGAGTATACAAGAATTCTGAAGAAGCTACTGACAGTTTGGATCTTATCAAGGAAGTATTGCCTGACGAATTCTATTGTTTCGACGGGAACAATATTAAACTTCGAGACACTCGATTCGATGATGGAAATATCATCATCTATGACCTTGACGGGAATGAAGAGATAGAATACGAGCTGACTGATTCGGCATATGATCCGGGAACCATGTATTTCACCGGATTATCATTCAATTGGGAAGGAACTCCGCATACTGATGATTTTATGGAAGAGACCGAAGAGTACATATTCTATATGCCTTGGAGTCTTTCCAGGATCGTGGATGAGATTGCGGAAGGAGTACGAGACGGTAATAGTGAAAATACCTGTTTAAGTAACGTGATGGAATTCCAAAGTGATTATGGAAAGATAAACGTTACAGTAGATATAGATGGTAAGGATCCGTCTGAGACATGGATCTGGGATTATGCGACAGTTGAAAGAAACGAATTTGATTATTTTTCGGTTTTTGATGAACAAACACGTTTAAGCGAGATAGTCGATATTTACCCGAGAGAGAAGTTTACTTCGGCAAAGATCGTTTTCGAAATAGATAAGGATTATGAAACTGACAAGATATATATCTACCATTGCCCAAATGGCGCGTTTCTGGAATCTAGCGATGTGATCCTTGATTTTACAAGCGAAGTCACATCAGATGCTCTTTTGATCACGCTGGATGTTACATCAGGTGGTAAATACTGTGTTTGCTATGGTGGCGGAGCTCTGTATGAAAATACGCTTTTTGATGTTGAGACGCTTCTCGCTTCTGAGCCGGAAGAAACTTATTGGGCTTCTATGAACGAAACGGGAGACATACTTGATATGGTGGATCTCGAATATATAGAAAACTCTATTTTCGACGAATGCGGAAGTGCTTGTTTCTGGGTATCTACACCTGAAGAATTGGCATCAGCTTTTTACTATGTAAATGCACACGAAGTCCTTGAAAGTGATGAGCTTAAAACGATGTATTACATTCATCTGTTGAATGATATTGATCTTGAAGGGTTCGATTTTGTACCTTTAGGTTGGCACCCTTATAAGACTTTTGACGGTGAATATGTTTCATGTGATTTTCAGGGAATAATCTTCGGTAACGGTTATTCGATCAAAAACTTTACCCGTATAAGCGATGAGGATTACTATGTTAATTCTTTCTTCGGAGATTCGCATATGATGACTGTTATAGGTCTTACTCTCGATCATCCGAAGATCAGTCAGGGCGCAAAATACGAGGATAACCAAGTGTTCTTCTATTCAGCATGCATCTCGGAATATTTCGACTGCAGTTATATTGTCAATCCTGATGTTGTTGATAATTATCATTTCGGTGATACCAATAATGATTCGGTCAATCTTTTCGATTGCACTTCCTACATCGGAAAGAATGGTGACATCAAGGAACACGGACTCGATGATGATTACGCCGACTTCTACTATAACGGCTACGATAACTGGGTCAGACGTTATTATCAGGGTGACGGAACTGAGTATAAGTATGATGCGGAAAAAGAGTATGAAGAATTCCAGAAAGACCCTGTGAAGTTCTATGACATGAGTTATTATCTTGGTGAGGAAAAGGAAGAATACGAAGGCTATCTCTGTTTTCAGGGATGGCTTGTCGGAGAGGAGTTCTGTACTAATTACGGATATGTATACTATGCATAAGATGAGAGATTTTATACATGATGAACTTGATATCCATTCGATCAGCAAGGATTACAAAGGTATCGATACGCCTTTTGATCTTTATGATGCACTCTCGAAAATATGGTGCGCGAGAACTTGTGCACCAAGGATGAGGAACGAGTGGACACCTGAGAATATGACGTATGGTCAGTGTTCGATAACGGCATTCCTGGCGCAGGATATCTTCGGAGGCATCGTCAAGGGAGTTCCGCTGGAAGACGGAAATGTTCACTGTTATAACGTGGTCGACGGACAGATGTTCGATCTTACGAGCGCACAGTTCCCTGAGGCGTTGACGTATAGAGATGAGGATGAGATCCAGACAAGAGAGAAACACTTCAGCAAGCTCGAGAAAAAAGAAAGATATGAGTATCTTTGTAAAGCGCTGAAAGAAGCTTGCGTGTGATGTTATAATATTCCAAAAAATGAATTGAGAGGAACACTATGGTCAAGATAGAAGATAAAGAATTTCTGTTCAACAACCATGTTGACAGTTGTATAGGAACGGGCAGAATGGGGCTCGCACTCCAGAAGGAGTACTTAGATCAGCTCGAGTTCGTTCAGAAGTATATTGGATTCAAGCACATCAGAGGTCACGGCCTTTTCTCAGATGACATGGCGATCTATCAGGAACGTGATATGAGCAGGTTCGGAGAAGGCATAACGATAGATTATAACTTCACTTATCTCGATCTTGTCATGGATAGCTACAGAAGGCTCGGACTTAAGCCTTATCTCGAGCTTGGATTTATGCCTAATAAGATGGCTTCAGGAGAGCAGACGATCTTCTACTGGAAGGGTAATGTAACTCCGCCTAAGGATTACGATGCATGGGCTAAGCTGCTTAAGGTTACTCTCGAGCATCTGATCTCACGTTATGGTCTCGAGGAAGTTCTCACATGGCCTGTTGAAGTATGGAATGAACCTAACCTTAAGGGATTCTGGAAAGATGCTTCAAAGGAAGAATACTTTAAGCTTTTCAAGGTGTCATTCAATGCAGTTAAGAGCGTCAATAAAGACTTTAAGGTCGGAGGTCCTGCAGTATGCGGCGGTTCTGATAAGGAGTGGATCCAGGCGTTCCTCGAATTCTGCGATAAAGAGGATATCAGACCTGACTATATCTCACGTCACCACTACTGTACTGATCAGCCTCTGGTCAAGGGTCACTATGGTTATCAGAAACTTCTCGATCCTGAAAATGAGGAAGACGGATTCCCGAACCTTCATTCCACGAGAGAGATCATAGACAGTTTCCCTAAGTTTAAGGGACTTCCTATACACATTACGGAATTCAACACATCATATATTCCTAATTGTCCGTTACATGACACTAATCTGAATGCGGCTTATATCGCTCATCAGCTCTCAAGATTGGGTGATGATAACGTTGCATATTCCTACTGGACATTTGGTGATATCTTCGAAGAATTCGGTGTTCCTTTCACGCCTTTCCACGGAGGATTCGGACTTGTGGCTAACGGCATTATCCCTAAGCCTACTTTCTGGACTTTCGTCTTCTTTAAGAACCTTAAGGAGAAGGAATATAAGTGCGTTTATAAGGACGAGTATTCCGTTATCGTTAAGTTCCCTGATGGTGAATACAGAGGCGTTTTGTGGAACAGGTTTACGGAAGACAAGGAAATGTCCTTCGAATTCGCTAACGACGAGTATTCGTTTATAACAGAGACTGTCGATAAGGATACATGTAATCCTCTTAAGATATGGCACGATATGGGTGAACCGTCATCTCTTTCGGAGAGTCAGAAAGACATCTTAAGAAGAGCAGCTAATCCGCTCGTCTCATCATCGAGATCGGATGGTAAGCTGAGCTTCAATATTAAGGCTGA
This sequence comes from Clostridiales bacterium, assembly GCA_017649745.1. The sequence goes on from JAGCGE010000109.1 coordinate 7,999, forward strand.
CGGAGTGATCTATTTCACATTGAAGCCTAATAAGATAACACCAGACAGAGGATACGATTTTGATCTTGTAACCGGAGGTTAAATGGCTTTTTCCGAACTCATAAAGAACTTCGATAACGTTCGCGATTATATGCGTGAATTCTACGTATACGGCTTCAAGAGCCGCGAAATGTATGCGGAGAAAAGTTCCAGGAGTTATGATGATACGAGAAGAAGGATCGAGAGCTGGCTTGACGGTCATATGTCGTTTAATACGACTTCTGACGGCAAGAATGTATTCATCTCGATCGACAGCAGAAAGGTTGAATCTAACCCTCTTTTTAAGGCATGGAAGAGCAAGAGTTTCACAACTGGTGACATAACCTTGCACTTTCTTCTCATGGATATCCTCGCGAAAGGAAAGGAGCTTACTCTTAAGGAGATAATGACTTCTCTTGACGAGTACTCCAAGGGATTTACTGAACCTAAGATCTTTGATGAATCTACTGTTCGAAAAAAGCTTTCCGAATACATCGACGAAGGCATAATCTTTTCGAGAAAAGAAGGCAGAACTGTTTACTATAAGAGGACAGAAGAATATGATCTTCCTTCACCGGATCTTCTGAGATTCTATTCCGAGATCATGCCATGCGGTGTCATCGGTTCTTTCATAGAGGACAAGAAGATGCCCGTGAAGTCGGTGTTCGCGTTTAAGCATCACTACATTACTTCGGTCCTCGACAGCGAGATCTTGTGCGAGATATTCTGCGCGATGCAGGAGAAGAGGATGATCAGGGTCAAGTCCTATAATGCTCGAAAAAGATCGACAAAGGAAAGCGTCGTTATTCCGATAAAGGTCATGATCAGTTCCCAAAGCGGCAGGCAGCATCTGGCATGCTTTTCGATCGAGGATGAGAGTTTTGTAAGTTTAAGGATCGATAAGATAAAAAGGATCGAAACGCTTGATATGTGCGACTTTTTCGATGAGACGAGAAAGAAATTCGACAGCATGTCAGAGCACATGTGGGGTGTCGGATTAAGCAGGCACACTGAGCATGTTGAGTTCGATATCAGATACCACGATTACGAAGGATTTATAAAGCAAAGGCTGGAAAGAGAGAAGCGTTGCGGTAAAGTGACACAGATCGAAGACGGACTTATAAGGTATGAAGCAGACGTCTATGACGCAAGCGAATTGATGCCTTGGATCAGAACATTCATAGGAAGGATCGTGAGGATAGAATTCTCGAATGAGGAGCTTCAGAACAGGTTTGTAAATGACATAAAAGCGATGGCTGCGATGTATGGAGGTAAAGATGATATACAGTGAACTTTACGGTGCATACTATAACTGTGTAGCGGATATCATCAGAGTCGCTTTGTGTCACAAGCTGACCGTCGACGATATGAACGATATCATCACGGCGCGCGGCTTCAGCGAGAGCTCGATGAACATCATCCCGGCCATCACTAAAGAGGAATATAAACTCATCAGAAAAGACGGAACTACTCCGATCAAAAATATTCCGACGATGCCGCTTACCACGCTTCAGAAAAGATGGCTTAAATCGGTTACTCTCGATCCGAGGTTCAGGCTTTTCGGAGAGAAGATTGATGGACTTGATGATGTTGAACCGCTCTTTACGCAAGAGGATATGAGCGTTTATGACTCGTATTCTGACGGCGATCCTTATGAGGATGAGCACTATATAAAGATCTTCAGGACACTTCTTAAGGCGGTAAGAGAGAATACCACTTTGGATGTTACGATGAGGAACCGAAGTGACAGGAAACGTAAGATCCTTATTCTTCCTAGATCGATCGAATATTCTGAAAAAGACGATAAGTTCAGAGTCATCGGAAGCGGCAAGACGATCAACATAAGCAGGATCGTTAGTGTCAGTCCATCCGAGAAGAAGATATCGCCATCCGAAAATGATAATACAACTAAGAGTGAAGTAACTTTCGAACTTATAAATACGAGAAATGCACTCGAAAGAGTCATGTTCCATTTTGCTCATTTCGAGAAGGAGGCAACGAGGATCGAGAGAGGCAGATATATGGTCACACTCAAGTACGATCCTGATGACGAGACCGAGCTTCTTATAAGGCTTCTGTCATTCGGACCGATGATCAAGGTAATGGCTCCGCAGAAGTTTGTTTGCCTCATGGAAGAGAGGATACAAAAGCAGTTCGCAATATTTTTTCCGTGATTAAGAAAAACGGAGAAGTTATAGTCTGATCATAAAACAACCGACAAACGGAAGGAATGATCAAGATGTTTACAATCGAAGGCAAATACAATACAGCGATCTGCTATGCTAAGGTCTGTGAGGACGAAGCTATCGAGCAGATCAAGACAATGATGGATACTGCTTTTTCGGAAGGTTCCAGAGTAAGGATCATGCCGGACGTTCATACAGGTGCAGGCTGCACGATCGGTACGACAATGACGATCGTCGATAAGGCAGTACCTAACGTTGTAGGCGTTGACATCGGCTGCGGCATGTACACTGTCGAACTCGAAGATAAAGAGATCGATCTTGAGAAACTTGATGAAGTATGTCACTTTATCCCGTCAGGTAAGTGTGTATGGGAAGGCAGGATCGACAAGTTTGAGCTGTCAGCACTTAGATGCTTCAGGATCCTTAATGATACAAAAAGACTCGTAAGATCCCTCGGCACTCTTGGCGGCGGCAATCACTTTATCGAACTTGATAAGGCGTCCGACGGCACACTTTTTCTCGTTATCCACTCCGGCAGCAGAAATCTCGGTAAGCAGGTAGCAGAATACTACCAGTCTCTTGCGGTAGATCTCCACAAGGGTAAGGAAGAGTTTTTCAAGAAGCGTGACGAGATCATCAGAACATATAAAGAAGAGGGCAGAAGAACTGAGATCCAGGCTGAGATCAAAAAGCTCGCGAAGGAATTCGAGAGCACGACTCTTTCTGTTCCTGAAGAGTTATGCTGGCTCTACGGTACATACTTAGAAGATTATCTCTTCGATGTTAAGATCTGTCAGGATTTCGCGAAAAAGAACCGTGAACTTATGGCTAAGGTCATCGTGGATAAGCTCGGCCTTACGGTCAAGTCATCTTTCCACACGATCCATAACTACATCGATACTGAAGAGAAGATCTTAAGAAAAGGTGCTATCGCAGCTCATAAGGGTGAGAAGGTATTGATCCCGATCAACATGCGTGACGGTGCGATCCTCGCAGTCGGCAGAGGTAATCCTGAGTGGAACTTCTCTGCTCCTCACGGTGCAGGCAGGGTCATGTCCAGAACTAAGGCGAAGGCTACGATCCTTCTCGAAGATTTTAAGAAGTCAATGGAAGGTATCTACACAACATCTGTTAATGAGAACACGATCGACGAATCTCCGATGGCATATAAGTCTCTCGAAGATATCATCGATGTAGTTTCCGAATCAGTTGATGTGATCGAGGTGATCAAGCCTGTATTCAATTTCAAAGCTTCTGAAGATGGCCCTTGCTGGAGAAAGAAGACTCAGTCGTAATCGAACTCACAGATGTATCCGATGAAGCCGGACATGTCTTTATTCTCACCGACAGGATCGTCAGATGTCTGCATGATGTAAAGACTTCCGTCTTCACCGCTTACGCTTACCATATATGCATCGTAGCTTTGGTCTGCATCATACTTCCAGAGGTAATCCTGGTCAGCACAAGATTCGTCTACGAAGAAACATCCGAATTCAGAATTGTAGTTAACGAGGACAGTAACGATAGCTGCTTCTTTCTCGGAAGATATGGTGACGAGATGTCCTCCCATGGCCTCACACATTTCCTTAGCTTCATCATAAGTGCAGTCTGTTACAACAGCCTGATACTTGTGAGGGAGTCTTGAGAATGGAGTAAAGTCTTCGAACGGATCGTAATCCGGGAGATCCAGTTCCTGATCAATATCATAATCAGTGATGGATCCGCGATTAATGATCTCGCCGTCAGTGATCTCGAACCAGCAGACATCGGAATTCGTATCGTTCGGATCTTCGTAATCCGAGAAGTATGACTTGATATCTTCTGTCTCGTAATCATCGTTGAACGTGTAAGTCGTTACACTCTTATAAGCTGCTCCGCTTGATCCGACCTTAAAAAGGATGTCATCTTCCATAAGATAGAGCTGATTTCTCTCCCATCCTTCGTCGATGAGCTTTGGCTCACCGTCCATCGTGTAGATCGCAAGGACCCTGTAGCCGTAACCGTTGTTGTTTTCCGACTTATCAAGGATGAAAAGTTCTCTCATTCCGTCATAGTTGATATCCCTGAATGCATATCCGACCTCATCGAAAACATTATCTCCGGAAGCCGCAGACAGTACTATCTCATCGATTCCGATGAGAGTATAGAAATCATCTTCAAGTACATTGCCACTTAAGTGATACATTACATCATCGAGAACTGATGCGTATATTGAGATCACATAAGGACTCGCGTTCTGGTCGACTGTTGTCTCTGTTGGCTCAGTAGATTCAGTAGTTTCTTCTGTCTCTTCTGTTTCCTCGGTTTCTTCAGTCTCCTCAGTCTCTTCGGTATCCTCGGTCTCTTCTTCGTCCTCTTCTTCATCGTCAGCTCTGTGCCTTCTCGAACCGGATCTTCTTCCGCCTGAAGAGAAGTCACACGCTGTCATGAGCATTGTAAGAGCAAGTAAAAATGCAAGCAAAGTTGTTATCTTCTTGAAGTTTTTCATATTCCCTCTCCATACCATAATGTCATTTTATTATGAGTCGATTATACATATAATGAAATAGGCGTTCAATCAACCGAATTATGTATTATCGAGGATGGGGAAATGGTCAAGTGCGTATCAACAGAAGTCATGAGACAAAGTGACAGGTGGACAATAGAAAACCTCGTTCCTTCTAAGGAATTGATGGAAAGAGCAGGAAAGGCGATCTTTGAATCGGTCGAATGGGAAGGACCTGTCGGAGTAGTCTGCGGCAAGGGTAATAACGCAGGTGACGGATTTGTTGTGGCAAGTCTTCTGAAAGACAAAGGGATCGACGTTGAGATCGTTCTTTTATACGAAGACAGCTTCTCAGAGGATGGGAAATACTTCTACGACAGATGTATCGAAAAGGGGATCGATGTAGTAAAGGAAACGGACTATAAGAAATATCGATACATCCTTGATGCCATTTTCGGAACCGGATTTAAAGGTGAAATCAAAAGTCCTGCAAGAGAAGCCATAGAAGGAATAAACTCGTCAGGGGCTTTCGTCGTAAGTGCTGATATCAACAGCGGACTTAACGGTGATACGGGGCTTGGTGATCTCTATGTCAGATCGGATCTTACTGTATCCATAGGAACATATAAGTATGGCCATTTTCTCGGAAATGCAGATATCGCTATGAAAAAGAAGATAAATTGTGATATCGGAATAGTGATCAGGGGCGAAATGAAGGAGATAAATCAATAATTCGGCTATTTTAAAAAAAAAGCGTAAATGCTAATATTATGTTGATCTTTGCTGTAAAGGCAGATCGCAGGAGGGTAAAATAATGGCAAATAAAAAATTTAAGGCAATTGCTGCAGCTTCAATGGCAGCAGTTATGATGGTTGCTTTGGTTGGATGTGGTAAGCCGACACCAAAGAAACTCGCAGATGTAGCTGTTAAGGAATTTCAGGCAGAAGAGTTGAAGGTCGAAGATCTTGAGGATCTCGACGAAGGTGATGCTCAGCATCTCGATGACGGTTTCGTATTGCACGGTACAGGTGAAGAACTCGAAGATCAGTACGAAGATGAGATCGAGAAATATGAGGAAGAACTTGAAGAAGGCATGAAGGCAGCCGAGAATGACGGAGTCGATATTGAAGACGCACTTTCTTTCGATCCGACTGATTGGGGAGTTGAAGACCTCGGTGAATTTACAGTCTATGTTATGGCTGACGGTGTTGCAAAGCCTGAGTCAGATCTTCTCGTTCAGGGTGCTACTGTTATCGAGTTTACCGATAAGGAAAAGGCTAACGAACTTATGGCAGATTTGGGCGAAAAGTTTGTCGAAGATTCTGAGATCGAAGTTAAGAATCTTAACAAAGGTGAATTCTCATATTCTAAGAATAAGTTCCAGTTCATCATGACCGGTGACGGTGATGAGCTCGCAGAGCTCGCAGGTGACTTCCTTGCGGCGATGTTAGAGACTTCGGATTCCAGTGATGAGGAAGCAAAGCATCATAAGGAAGAAATCAAGGAAATGAAGAAAGAGATCAAAGAAGAGATTAATAATCTCCAGTACACACTTGGTATCTATTACAATAACGGAACTCTTACGATCCTCTGTGGCGTAACGATGGATGATGAGTTAGATCAGATCTCTCAGCTCGCTAAGGCTCTTGGTGTAAAGGATCCTTTGACAGTTGAGATGAGCGATGAGATGCATGAAGCTATCATTAACTATATGGTGAAGAGTGCAGAGGGCACAGATATCGATAAATACATCTGATAAGTAATTTATCGAATACCAAAAGCTCTCCTTCGGGAGAGCTTTTTTGTACCTTGAAAAATGAAAAATTGGACTTTTTCGAATAATAACAGTAATATTTTGTTTAGCAAATCAAGATTGCGGAGGAAAAATTATGAATATCAAGAAAACGGTTAGTTCGCTCTTGGCTGTTACGATGATATTGCCAATCGTGTTTTTTGCAGGCATGAACGTAAATGCCGCTGGAACGAGCAAGGACTTCGTAAACAGGATATACAAGTACATCCTTCAGAGAGATCCTGACGAAAAAGGTCTTAATTACTGGACAAGCGAGCTTGACAACAAGAAGGTCAACGGCGGTTCTCTTGCCAAGTCTTTCCTTGTAAGTGAAGAATTCACTAAAAAGTCGATCAGCAATAAACAATATGTAACTATCCTTTACAATACATTTTTCGGAAGAGAGCCGGACGAATCCGGTCTTAAGTATTGGGAAGGCAACCTGAACGATGGAAAGAATAACAGAGAACAGGTAGCTAACGGATTCATCAATTCACAGGAGTGGGCTGATATCTGTGCTGAGTACAACATTATCTCAGGCGGTAACAAGAAGCCTTCCAAGCCGATGAGTGCAACTCCTAACGATAAGACAAAGGCTTTCACTGAAAGACTTTATACATGTGCTCTCGAGAGAAGCTCTGATCAGTCAGGTCTTGACTACTGGTCAAAGAAGCTTGCTTCGTTTGAAGTAACAGGCGAAGAAGCAGCTGCAGAGTTCCTTCTCGGTTCAGAGATCAAGAAGGCTAATCTCAGCGATGCACAGTTCCTTTACAGACTCTACCAGACATTCCTTGGAAGAGTTCCTGATCTTGAAGGATATGATTACTGGCTCGATTACATGAAGAAGCATCCTGAGGATAAGTTCCAGAAGACAGTATATGCCTTCTCAAGAAGCCAGGAGTTCATCCAGATCTGTGATGAGGCAAACATCTTACCTTACGCAGGTTGATCTCTTAATACATTAACCAAGAGTAATTATCAGTTCCTTAGCGGAAAAGTCGATAGAAGTTCCCCAGTCGGAAATGTTCGGCATTGATTCAGAAACGCTTACAACGTTTTTGATACCGCTAAGGACTATTCTTTTATTGGAACCAAATCCTTCAGTCCTTACAGTGATCTTGTTGCCGCTCTTAAGGATGTTGATGACACCTGAATGTGATCCGTCTGCTGAGAACACTTCGAAAGCAGCGATCTGCTCATTCTGAAGCTCGAAAACAGTAAAGGTTAAATTGTTAAGGAAGTCATCAGCGTGAGTATCAGGCATTGCAGATACAACGATAGAATTCGGTCTTACAAGGATCGGAATGTTGTTAGCATCTGCCTTTGTCTTTTTGTAGCACGGACCCTGGATCTTCTCTCTTGTAAGAAGGTTGGTCCATATTCCTGAAGGAACATAGTAGCTTACGATGCTCTGATCGTTAAGTACCGGTGCGACCAAAAGATTAGGTCCTAACATATACTGGTGGATAAGAAGTCTTGATGAGAGATCTTTCTCGAACTCGAGGAACATAGGTCTCATCGAAGGAGCTCCCAGTGTAGCTGCTTCACATACGAGTGAATAGAAGTGAGACAGCATTCCTTTTCGCATATTGGAGAAGAACTTGATCGTATCGGATGCACCGTTGAAGGCTGACAATAAAGTCTTGCCGTCTACAGTAAATCTCATGTGCGGAGCAAGAAGTCCGAACTGAGCCCAGCGTGTGAAGAGAAGATCATCTTTTCCAGGAACGAGAAGAGGTGTGTCGATATTTACAGTATTGATTCCACTAAGTCCGAGTGAGAGACACTTCTTAAGAGTACAGCTGAGCGCTCCGAATGTGTTGTTCTCTGCGATGATGTTCGCATAAGGATAGAGCTGTGCTCCTGTAGAGAGCGCATTCATGATGACCATTGCATTAGCGTGTCCCTGAGTTCTTGAAACTGCTTCGTAAACAGTCTCGTTGAAGAGCATTGAGAACGAATCATTGATCTCTGAAGCCTTAAAATCGCTGAAGAACTTGACCTCGTCGTCTTCGAAATCGAAGAGTCTGTAACTGAATCCTGCTTCGATCATATCTACTCCGAGTAAAAGAAGGCTATCGACTCTCTGCTGGATGAATGATCTTGCTGCGATATTTGTAAGATCGAGCAAAGCAGCACCGGCGCATTCGTTATCACGCATATAGATGAGGCCGTCAGTTGTCTTAAGGAGAAGATCATTCTCGAGACACTCGTCGTAGAATTCAGAACTGTCACTAATATAAGGCGTTACGGTAAGACCTACACGGCATCCTCTCTCGTGGATCTTTCTGCAGAAGCCCTGAGGGTCAGGGAATCTTGCAGGATCAAACGAGAATCCCAAAGGATCAGTAGGTGCAAGCCACATCGTGGAAAGCCAGATCTCGCTTAATGGAATGCCTGCTTCCTCGCTTCTCTCAACGTACTTGATAACATCGTCAGCTGTGAGATCTTTGTTGTCTTCGATGATGACGGATGTTCCAAGGCTCCATGAAGGTGCTGTGTGAGCTACTCCCAAGAATCCGTTGAAAAGATTGAGAACGCTCATCATATCTTCGCTTACGAAGATGATGTACTCGATCTCTTCGTCATCGGTCGAGAAAGAAACCGTTGAAGCATATTCTGTTCCGAATGAGAAGTCGACGGAACTATAAGTGTTTACGAAGATACCGTATTTACCTGAAGAGATGTAGAAAGGAACCTTCTGGCAGTCAGAAGCCTTAGCTCCCTGACCGGCTCTGTTTGTTGCGTGGATATTGGAACCATTCAAGAGAAGAGCAGCACCGTTAGCACCAAGACCATAAAGCTGTTCGTCAGGTGAGAAGGATAAAGCTTCTCCCGTTGATACTTTCTTGGAGATCTTGTAGTTAGATGCAACACCTGAATTAGTTGTATATGAAGCGCCTCCGTTATCGGAGTGTGATGATGTTACGAATTTACCGTAATAATAGAAGTCGATACCGAAAGTGTCTGATTTGGAGATCCTTGCCTCGAACATATTAGCCTTGAAGATGATGTTATCATCAGTCTCTTCGACTTCGCCTAACTGGGAAGGCTTAGCTTCGATGTATCTCTTTGTCGGCATGAGACTTGAACGGTGATTTACATAGCGGACTCTGATCGCGTTAGATCCGCATGCGGATAATTCTATTGTCATCTGACCCGGAACGTCAGACCTTTTGACTGTTTTGCCTGTAAAACCGCTTGAGTAGGAACAGACTGACGTCTTCAATGTAAGAGTGTAGTTATCGAATGATACTGCCGTTATCTTCTTTGGGTTTTTGATAAGAGCACTGGAACTTGATGACATATAATTATCCTCCGTTAAACACTTTGTGGTTACCCTTTCCTTATTAAATCACACTTTTTTGAAGATTATACTGATGTTATAATACAATTTGATTTCAAAGGAGCGCGAGAATGGTCACTAACAAGAAATTTGCCAAATATGCCAAGCATAATGATGTTGAGACTCAGAGCCTCTACATTGAAGATGAGGCACGATTTCATCTTGTTGACGAGCTTCGCAGCAGAGGAACTCGACGCATACTTGTAATATGTGACAATTCATTAAGAAGACTCCATCCGTTCGAAGAAGTTATCAATTCATTTGAAGAAGCGGGATTCAGGGTATTCGTATACTGTCAGCCGGGAAGCATCCTTCTGGACAGGGATATCGAAGGCGGATTCAAGATGTACGGTGAGTACAACTGTGACACGATAGTTGCTATCGGAGGCACATCTGAGATCGACTGCGGTAAGCTCGTAGCTGCTCTCGTAACTAATCCTGTAAAGACCGTTGCGCAGTTTGTGGGTATAGACAAGATAAGTAATGAGATACCTCTTCTTTGCACTATCATGACAGAGAACTGTGCATCGTCCACGACGGGCAGCGCAGAATTTTTCGATAATACATCGAAGCAGTGGAAGACTGTAATAAGCAGTGTTCTTGTTCCGCATATGGTCGTTATCGATACCGAGATATCAGAGCGTGTATCGCTCGAGAATTCCATCTCATCAGCACTTACGGCTCTCTGCGTAACGATCGAAGCATATATTAGCCCTGTTGCCAAGGAATATCCTGAGTATAGGGCGAGCGCGATTAATGCGAGCATGATCTTTTTCAAGAATCTGGAGAAGTTCTGTAATAACCCTAGTGATAATTTCCTTCGAAAACAGATCGCCGTTGCAGGATTTTATGCAGGTCTCGCATCACGTAAGACGGGTATCGGATATGCACACATAATCATGCATACGATACTCGGAAGATACAAAGTGCTTCACGGAACCGGACTTATCAGGATCCTTATACTTGTTCTTCGCGAACAGCTCGTAAATAAAGAAACATGCAGCGTCCTGTCGGAACTTGCGAAGGCAGCACACTTCTGTTCTCAGGGTCTGTCAGATGATAAAGCGGCAGAATCACTTGTTGATAATCTTGAAAGACTCTATCTCAAGGTATCAGGTGATGCAGGAAATCCGATAGTAGATGCTGCCGATATAGATATGCTCGTAAGCGAGGTCGAAAACGAAGCCAGGACTTACGTGCTAAGTAAAGATATAGATTCGAAAGCGTTAAGGAAGATAATCCTCGCGCTGTCTTAATAGAGGATATAAGCAAAGATGAATATTGATTTTAGATTTCCGTCCTATGTGGAAAAGGTGCTCGACCTTTACGAAGAGAACGGCTATAAGGCCTTTGTCGTCGGCGGCGCCGCCAGGGACATTATTATGGGTAAGCCCCCACACGATTATGATATCGCGACAGATGCAGATCCGGATGAAGGTCTTGCGATATTTAAAGCTAAAGATATTAAAACTATAGATACATCAGCCCGCCACGGAACCATTATTGCCGTTGTTGAGGGCGAGCAGGTCGAGATAACGACATTTAGGGTTGACGGCGATTATAACGACAATCGTCATCCCGACAGTGTGATCCTGACAAGAGACATCAATGAAGACGTATCAAGACGCGACTTTACGATGAATGCCATCTATATTGGGAAAGATCTTAAACCTGTAGATAAATTCGGAGGCGTCGATGACATCTCGAAAAAACTCATCAGAGCAGTAGGTGATCCGAAGAAGCGTTTTGAAGAAGATGCGCTTCGTATCCTGCGTGCCTTGAGATTCTCATCCGTTCTCGGATTTAAGATCGAGGAGAGCTTAAAGAATGCCATCTTCGATTGCAAAGAACTCCTCCACAACATCTCGGTCGAGAGGATCAGGGAGGAGCTTTATAAGATAGTCACAGGCAAGAATGCGACGACAGTCATAAGAGATTATCTGGAAGTGTTCTCGCTCTTTGTTCCTGAACTTTTAAGGATGAGAGGATTCGATCAGCATTCGAGATACCACGATAAGGATCTTCTCGAACACACATTATCGGTACTCGATCTTGTTGAACCGAAAGAGGGCAATCTCTGTCTGGCTGCACTCCTTCACGATGTCGGTAAGCCGGATGTTTTCGTAATGGATGATGAAGGTTATGGTCACATGAAGATGCATAACATCAAAAGCCGCGAGATCACTGACGATTTCCTGAACAGGTTCAAGTTTTCGAATGCAGACAAGAAAGAGATCAGCGATCTGGTATTTCTCCATGACGTTTTCCCTGAGTCTAAGGCATCTGTCAGAAAGTACCTGTCGAAGTATACGCTGGACTTCATGAAGAAGCTTGCTTCTCTTCAGAAGGCCGATATCCTGTCGCATTCCGAATACGGCAAGAGGAGGATCACACTGCTTGAAGACAGGGAGAAGATCATCGAAGAGATCATTGCTAATGATGAGTGCTTCAATATGAAAGATCTTAAGATCGGAGGCAGGGATCTTATCGATATGGGTATCCCTGAAGGACCTGACGTCGGCAGGATCATGAAGGATGTTTTCGCGAAGGTGCTCGAAGGCGAGATCAAAAACGACAGGGACGAACTGCTCCTTTATGTTAAGAGTCTGATTTGATATTATTGTCCTATGGCTAAAAATATGGAACAGGGGCACGAGCCCAGCACGTTTTTCTATACATTTTGTGCGACACAGGTTGTTGTGCCTGTCTTGGCGTGGCTTTTGAGGATAAAGGCGAAGCCGGACAAGGAGTTCCTTAAGGCCGAAGGACCTATCGTAATCCTCGGCAATCACCCTTCATATCTCGATCCGATCAATGTCATGAGACTTACAAAGGGAAGGAAAGTCAATTTCCTGGCAGGTGAGTTCCTGTTCCGTAACAAGATCTGGGGCTATCTTTTTCGAAAAGCAGGCATAATCGAGATCATGCAGTTTGCTAAGGACACGTCCGCGGTAATGGGTATGATGCGCGTGCTGAAGCGAAAAGGCGTCCTCGTGATATTCCCTGAGGCGACGAGATTTGTTGACGGCAAGTCCGTAAAGTTCGATTCGGGTGTAGCAAAGTTCATAAAAAGATCGGGCGCGGGGATCTGGTTCATGGATGTTAACGGCGCTTATCTGACATATCCGAGATGGAGCGAATCTTTCGTAAGACTTGGAAGGATCGATGCTAGATTCAGCTCTCATCTGACACCTTCCGAGGTTAAGGAGATGTCTCTGGAAGAACTCCAGGAGACCATTGTAAAACGACTTGATTATAACGAGAATGACTATATGAGAAGCGCGAATCCTTGCCACAAGAGCCGTAAACTCGCAGCAGGACTTCAGAATATCGCATACTCCTGCCAAAGATGCGGCGGAGAGTTCACGATGGGCTTTACAGGTAAAGATGAGATCAGATGCGATAAGTGCGGTAACAGGGTGAGGATGCTCACGTCCGGACTTCTTGAAGCACCTACAAAAGACGATGTCACGAGCGAGGATCTTCATCAGTATACCGAGTGGGAAAAATCTGTCACGAGAAAGCAGCTCGAAGATCCGAACTTCTGTCTAAAGATCGACTGTAAGCTTCTGAGAAAGTACGACGCTGTTGATTTCTCACATGTCGGGAACGGCGTGCTGACGGTAACTGCTGATAAGTTTGTGTATGAAGGTACCGACGCAGATCCTAAGGGCGGAATAGTTATCCACAAGGGTAAGGTAAAGCGCAAGTACAGGAATAAGACGATACAAAATGAGACACCTTGCAGGATGGAATTCGATATCTCTGAGATGAAGGGTCTCATCTGCGAGTTCGGTGATCATATAGAACTTCACGGCAAAGACGGAACGCTCTTCCGCTTTCTTATCGACGGCAGAAAAGTTCTTAAGTTATGTGAGATAGTAGCGATAAAAGGGAAATTATCGGTTACAGCTTAAGTCTCATGAAGAAGTCGACGTCTTCGTTATCCTTGTATCTAGGGATCTCGACGAATCCGAACTGCTTATAGATCTCGATAGCCTGTTCGCTGTATTTCTTAGTAGCATCAAGATAGAGCCATGTATATCCGAAGGACTTAGCCTGATCGATAGCAAATCCGATCATCTTCTTGCCGTAACCTTGTCCCTGGTACTCCTTAAGAAGATAGAGGTGCTTGATCTCGCCTGAATTCCTGTGAAGGATATTGGCATACTTCTGCTCGAAAGGAAGGTCAGTAACGGCGATCGTTCCTACGATCTCCTGTTCATCATCCATCATTACCCAGAAATGTCTGTAGTTGCCTGCAACATCAGAAAGATGGGCATGTTTACCCTCAGGGTCGTATCTTCGACCTGATTCAGGCAGACACTTCTCGAAAAATGCATTAAGTTGTCTCTGCAAAAAATGCACGAAACCTACAAGACGCATCGATGATATTTCCTTTCCTTAAGTACTTACATTCAAATTGTAACAGAATCTCAACATAAAACATATATCTATAATCTTTCAAAATGGTATCATTTAAATGTTTATTTTTGACACAATTTGCATAACATGGGGGATATAACCAATGAAAACGCCCAAGAAACTACTAGGTTTTTTACTGGCGCTCATTCTGGTGCTCCAGGTACCTGTAGCGGTATTTGCCGATGACGAATCCGATGAGACAGGTCTTGGCGGCTTTGTTTCCAGAGTCTACAGAACCGTTTTGGAACGTGAATATGACCAGGACGGTTACGATTATTGGGTCGACGGATTGACGCAGAATAAGCTCAATGCAGCTAATCTCATGGATTTTTTCGTATTCTCGCCTGAGTTCATAGGCAAGAACGTTTCTGATAACGAATACGTTGATATCCTTTATCATTCGATGATGGACAGAGAGCCTGATGCCGACGGTCAGAAGTTCTGGCTTGATTCACTTCATGACGGAATGACCAGA
>JAGCGE010000110.1 GCA_017649745.1 Clostridiales bacterium
CATTACGCTGGTGGAAGAAAAGTAAAGGAGAGACGCCAAAATGATTTATAACGTAACGATCAACGATAAAGTATATGAAGTAGAAGTTGAGAAGGGTAAAGCAAACCTTCTTAAGACAACTGCTGTAGTTGCAGCTCCGGCTGCAGCACCGGCGGCTCCTGCTGCAGCTCCTGCAGCGGCACCGGCTCCGGCAGCAGCTCCGGCCGGCCCGATCTCCGGAACACCTGTTCCGGCACCGCTTCCGGGCACGATCCTGAAGATCAACGTAACAGCCGGTCAGGCTGTTAAAGAGGGTGACCTGCTGGTCGTTCTCGAAGCTATGAAGATGGAAAACGAGATTTATGCTCCGTGCGCAGGTACGGTCGGACAGATCCTCACTTCCAAGGGCGCGACGGTTGCCACCGGCGACGTACTCGTAACTCTTTCTTAAGTTAGGAGGTCGCAACCGTGTTTATTGATGCATTAAAGAATATATGGGAGTCGAGTGGTATCTACTCGATCACCTGGCAGCAGGGCGTTATGCTCCTGGTTGCAGGTGTGCTGATCTACATGGCGATCGGCAAAATGTGCGAACCGCTCCTTCTTCTCCCGATTGCTTTTGGTATGTTACTTAGTAACCTTCCGATCGCAGGTCTCTATCACGCAGAGATCTTCGCCGAAGGACATGTTCACTGGGATCTGCTCGGAGGCACATCCGCAGATGTCGCTCCGGGTCTTCTCGACTACATCTACTTAGGTGTTAAGCTCGGTATCTTCCCGTGCCTGATCTTCATGGCCGTTGGTGCGATGACAGACTTCGGACCGCTGATCTCCAGACCGTCGTCCCTGTTCATGGGCGCCGGCGCACAGTTCGGTATTTCCTTCGCATTCGTTATGGCTTCCTTAATCGGATTTACAGCTGCAGAGGCTTCTTCCATCGCCATCATCGGCGGTGCTGACGGCCCGACGGCGATCTATCTGACCACGAAGCTCGCTCCGCATCTTCTTTCGGCGATCGCCATCGCGGCTTATTCCTACATGGCATTGATCCCGATCATCCAGCCGCCGATCATGAAGGCAATGGTTCCGAAGAAATTAAGAAAGATCAAGATGCAGCAGACCCGTCCGGTCTCCAAGGTCGAGAAAGTATGCTTCCCGATCATCGTTACCGTCGTCTGCACACTGATCCTTCCTTCCGTCGGACCTCTTCTCGGTATGCTGATGCTGGGTAACCTCTTTAAGGAATCCGGCGTAACCGAGCGTCTTTCCGATACAGCCCAGAATGCTCTGTGCAATATCGTTACGATCTTCCTCGGCGTTACCGTCGGTGCTACCGCCATGGGTGAAAACTTCTTAAAGCCGCAGACACTGTACATCATCTGCCTCGGACTTATCGCATTCGCTTTCTCCACATTCGGTGGCCTGCTGATCGGACGTATCATGTGCGCTCTTACAAAGGGCAAGATCAACCCGCTCATCGGTTCCGCCGGTGTATCCGCTGTTCCGATGGCTGCACGTGTATCAAACCTCGAAGGCCAGAAGGCGGATCCTTCTAACTTCCTTCTCATGCACGCCATGGGTCCGAACGTTGCAGGTGTTATCGGTTCTGCCGTAGCCGCAGGTACACTGCTTGCTCTCTTCGGCTGATCCCGATCGAAAAGCACCTGCCCGGTACTAACGGTGACGAAGGTGCTTTTGCAAAAGAAAGATCATCAAGGACTGTCTCTTCCGAGACAGTCCTTTTTTCGTGTTCCGGGCAACAAAAAACTTCCGGATGTGACAGGATAGTTATTTTCCTTCGGGATCTTTCATTGTATTCTGATATCGGGTCAATGGCATTTGGGGAGAAGCATAAGACCCGCTTTATCAGCTAATTTGAAAACAGTTGTGATCTCTGAAAGGAGAGTGAAGCGGTATGGCAAACGTGCACTTCTCGGTTAGCAAAAGAAGAGTGATTGCATCCACTCTGGTCGTGTCTTTATTATTCTCGCTTACAGCATGCAAAAAGAATACAGGGAAAAAGGAATTTGAATCCGGAAAAGAGATCCTGGAGACGGATCCGTTTTTTGACGCGCAGGTCAATGAACTTAAGATCCCGCTGGATCCGGATAAAAAGGTCTCGTTTAAGATCGTCCAGAATTACTCATATATCGCCGGGTACGCGGTTGCGACCTATTACGTGGATTATGAGATGCCGGAAGAAATGAAGCATCGAGAGATTACCTACGAAGAAGCGGAAGAGTACAGCGTCAGTGGAACGGCGCTTTTCGATAGTGAAGGCAATCTGATTTCAAATATCGAAGAAGAAATGCTTCGAAGTGATATCCCGCTCAATTCGCTCGAATCGGATAATTTTTCTTCGTTCGATCAGCTCTTATACAGATCCCAGTATGAACTCCGCGGCATGGATTCGGATGAAAGCGGAAATCTCTATATGCTTCTGCGCTACTTCGACGCCTACGACATGATAAACGCTTATGAGATCTGCGTGATCAACGGAAAAGGCGAAGTCCAGAGGGTGGTCGACCTTCGAGAACCGCCGACGGATATGTACGATGGAGGAACCGAGGATATATTTGATCCTTCCAGCGGCGAACATACGCACTCGGACATCCTGACGGAGATGACGATGATGGTCCTGGATGACGGGAATATATGTATCGGAGGATCCGAGCATATGGCCGTTTATGACGGAGTAAACGGAGAAAAGCTCATAGAGTTTGATGATGGGTCGCACACCTTTGTCGGCGGGCTGTTCATGAACAACGGGAAGTATTATGTCGTCACCAAAAGCGTGGACTACGTAAATGCGGAAAAAGAAACATTGCAGGTAAAAGAAGTTGATCTTTCGACCGGAAAACTCGGGGCAGGAAAGGACGCAAGTCCGCTTCTTGCTTACGACCAGTTCACCACGAACAGATCCGGTATTTTCGTCGATTCTTTCAACGGATGTTCGAAATATGACCCGGATACAGGGACGTTCGAAGAGATCTTCAACTGGAACTACACGGATCTGGACCGTTCCATCCTGTCGATGTCAAAGACGACGCCGGTAAGTGAAAAAGAACTCTGCGTCATTGCGACCGACACGTATGACAATCTTAACGGACCGTATCTTGTCCATCTGAAACGTGCCGAAAAGAATCCGCATGCCGGCAAAAAGATCATCATGATCGGCGGTAAGCAGCTTGAAGAATCGGGGATCCTTCCGGTCGTCAGCAAATTCAATTCCGATCCTGAACAAAATGTCCGCGTGGCTCTGTTCGACTATGTCGAGGGTTCGGATGATGATGACGGAGCACTTGAACAGAGGATCTATCTTGACCTCCTCTCGGGAGAAGGTCCGGATGTCATCGTCAACATGGGTGACTACGAGGCGTTTAGAAACGGCGCAGTCATGGAAGATCTCAATACCTATATTGACGGGGAAAACGGCATCAACCGCGATGAGTATTACGACAATGTCATGCGGGCATATGAAAAAGGCGGAAAGCTTTATCACCTTCCGGTCGAGTTCTACCTTTCGGGGCTGTTCGCAAACTCTGACCGTATTTCCTATACCGACGGATGGACGTATGATGAATTCATCGAATCTGCAAGAAAACTGGGGAAAGATTCTCCTGTTTCGAAATCCATGATGTATAACGATCTTTTGCATTATTTCCTGAATACGTCACTTTCGAGATTCGTCGATTATGAAAAGCAGACGGTCGATTTCCAAAACGATGACATGAAAAAGATCCTGGAGGCGACAAAAGAGTTCGGCGTGCAGCATGTCCCTTCCGAGGAAGGATATAAAACGGAATCCGTAAGTTTCGGGGACGTGAAAGACGAATTCACGTATGTCACGTACAGTATCGACCTTTCGCGGGAACGGTTTACAAACGGGATCACCGCCACCTGGGAAAGTCCGGTATTCCAGATGGGCGCGGTCGGCCAGTTAAGAGAGATGCTTGATGGTCAGGGAGTCTTTCTCGGATATCCGTCATATGAG
>JAGCGE010000111.1 GCA_017649745.1 Clostridiales bacterium
TGTAGTGCCTCCCAATGTGACAGTAGGATCAGGGGTTATGTATGATCCGGAATATGTCTGATCAGCAATGGTGCTGAATGTTAATCCGGAGATGTCTTTCGCTTCGATATCGAAGTATACAGTCTTGGTTCCAGTGTAATTGCCCGTTCCTGTTATTGTAACTCTTGGTCTGTAATAGCTCGATGAAGGAACGTTGATGTTGTAAGAATATGCATATGTGAAGTCGGTATTCTCTTTAAGAGATGTAGTTCCGTCCTTTACAGCAGGACGAGGTGTGATCTCTGAGCCGGTGTAAGTATATGACGAGATCTCTGCAACTGTTATCGAAGTGTTAGTAATGTTTTTCGGATTGATCTTGAAGGTTACATCCTTCGATCCCGTGTAGTTGCCCTTACCGGTTACGGTACAGATCGCGAGTGTATCCGTGCCTGTCGCATTGATGTTGTTGGAATATGATAACTCGTAGTCGGTATCAAGCGTAAGGGCAGTATAGCTGCGCTTAACCGTCGGAGCAGGAGTTAATGCTGCGCCTGTGTATGTCTGAGCTCCGATCGTTCCTATGGTAAGATCGTTGACATTGAAAGGAAGGATCTTAAAGCTTAGTGTTTTCGAGCCGGTATAATTACCTTTGCCGGTGACGGTGACTGATGCTGTACCTGCATTAGTGTTCTTGTCGTAAGCTAAGGTGAAATCTGTGTTGTTCTTTAATGATATATCTCCCCAGGTGACGGTCGGGATAGGAGTCTTGGCTGTCCCGGAATATGTCTGATCTGCGATGCTGCTATATGTAAATCCTGAGATGTCCTTTTGTAGGATCGTGAAAGTCTTCTGAATGGAACCCGTGTATTTGCCCTTACCTGTGACGGTGATATGAGCCGTTCCCGCCTTAGTGTTGTTGCTGTATGAGATATCATAATCAGTCGAAGAAGATAAGGTCTTACCGTTAAAAGTAACAGTGAAGGAAGGCGTTATGGCAGAACCCGTGTAGGTCTTATCTGCTATGGCACTTATCGAACCTGTGCTGATGCTCCTTGCCCTGACGCTGAAAGTGAATGTCTGAGTCGATGTAAGAGAGCCAAACTTCACCTGCGCGGTAAGTGTAGTGGATCCGACCTTAAGCGGGGTCAAAGTGCCGTTCGTGACGGTTGCTACCGAGGTGTCAGAAGAAGTCCAGGTTACTGTATATTTCGAAGAACTTAGTGGCGCACCTGAGAAGAATGCGGTAGATTCTTCGTTCAAAAAATCCATCCTTGCGACCACGCTGATATTGCTGTTAAGGTCATATGAAGTCTCGTCGGCATACATATTTCTGTTGCCTGAGTAAGTAGCCGCGATGACAGTCGCTAAACTAGGATCCCAAGCCAAAGTAACGTTCTTTGTTGTATCGCATGGAGCGACATAAGTCGTCGAATGAGTCTGAGTGGAGAATTCCTGCACCCAGAAATCAACGTTATTGATCTTGACGTGTGCAATACCGATCGACTTGAAATTCTTACCGAGCATATTACGTCTGTGACCTTGACCTGCGTAATCTTCATTCTCCTCAAGCCAGCTGTTGTATATGCTCTCCATCGTGCCGGTGCTGTTAACTCCTGCCGCGATGTTTTCGCCATTCGTTATGGTCTTTCTTGCCCAGACTTCGAATTCGCTTCCGTCGAGCCTCGTGTGATCGAAATTGATAAGGAGTTCTGCGGCTCTCTCCATAGCGAGTTCCTCAAGTGCGTAATCATAGGTCAGCGCACTCATTGGCGATACGGTCACTTGGTTGTTGTTCGAGTCATAGACCCATGAACCGGATGTCCTGAGATCGTTGATCTTAGTGAGCATGCTCCTGGCATCCGACTGACAATATTCTGCCTGTATCGTGATATTCTCTGTAGCCGCGAAAACATTATGTGTTCCTAGTGAGAACACTACTATTCCGAGTACCAGCACATTCCATATTCTTCCCCAAATCGCCTTGCTTCTCATAACCCCAAAGCTCCTTTGTGCTGTGCTCCTTATATTTTATCATGGATACAGAAGAGTGAGCATATCGAAAGATGATCATAATTGAAAAAAACGGAGAATTATTCCAGAATGAAATTGATGATATGAATTGATCGTGGAGGTGTATGATGAAATTGCAAGAGGACACTGTATTAACAGACGGGAAGACTTTCTTTGACATTGTTGATACTAACCAAACGATTACTATTTCTTGGGAAAAAGACATATATAAAGATTATAGTGAACTTGCCGAAAGCTACTTTCTGTGTGGGTATCTGATTTGGAATAGTATCCATGAAGAGCAGTGGAATAATTTCAAGGCTGATACTTGCTTGTTCCCTACAATATTCATGTTCAGACAGAGTCTTGAATTACAACTGAAAGCTTTGTTAAGTAAAGGGAAGAAAAATGCGGAAATAACAGCAGCTTTTAAAAACGTTAAGCATGATCTTCATGGAATGTTCGATGAGTGTTTGAAATATTCTGGAACTAATTATTTGAATGAGGATGAGATTGAATGGTTAAAGGATTTCTTGAAATCGTTGCAGGAAATAGACAAGAAATCCGATATGTTCAGATTTCCGTTCTATGAGAATATTCTCGAGAATAATATGGGCAGATTATTGGATACTAATACTGTTGTTAGTGCGTTGAGCACAGCTTACCTGATGCTGTTGAAGATGTCAGATGAGACTGATGAATATGATAGTGAGATAAAGATAAAGGATCTGAAGCCACAATTATTTACATATACAAAGTCTCCGGAAGGTAACTGTTATTTCTGGCAACCTGAAGGGGATAAAGGATATATGTTGAAAAAACTCGGCTATAGAGAATCCATTGAGATACTTTATGATGATGAGACTGTTGATAAGGAGAAAAAGATGCTTCCGATCCTTTTTATGTTCAGAAATGAAATAGAACTTTGTTTAAAGCAATTGTTATATCAGTGTTCAACCTGTTATGGGCTCGAGGATTCTGTTTACCAAGCGAAAAAGAAGAGTCATCACATTAAGAAAGATCTCTGGGAAAATATCGGCCCTGTTTTGAAAGCACAAAGGTTTAAAGATTCGGATCTTGATATCACAAAGAAACGAATTGACGAACTCAGTGGAATTGATAAAGAAGGCGATACATTCAGGTACCCGACTACTTATGGACTAGAATATAAATTGTCGAACAAGATAGTTGATTATGAGCATGTTGGGAACTATCTGAAAGAACTCGCTGACATATTGTTTGACTGGAGCGAATACATTGAAGAGGAGCATTACATGACTTTATAATCTCAGACATATAACAGACCCCGCTCCAACTTGAAGCGGGGTCTCAGTCTGTTTATCTTATGGATTATCAAACTAATCCAAGTGTGTCAGCCAATTCTTCGTCGATTCCGTTAGCCCAGTCAACAGGGTTCATTCCGTTGATAGATTCAAGTCTTGGGCAGTTATCGAAGCAACCGTAAGAATTCCAATCCTTGTAATCGTACTGCTCATCATATGTGTACCATTCGATGGTGTCAGGCAATGTAACGGATGAGAGGTATTCGCAATCAGTGAATACGCTGCCATCAAGAAGTGTAACGTTAGCAGGGATCACTACGCTTGTTAAAGCAGTTCCTTCGAAAGCGTCATCACCGATCTTTGTCAGTGTCTCAGGAAGCTCGATAGCAGGGAGATTTGAACACTTAGCAAAAGCAGCTTCGTGGATCTCAGTAAGGCTGCTTGGAAGAGTTACGCTTGTGAGGGACTTACAGTACTTGTATGTTCCGATGTCTACACAAGAATTAGGAAGCACAACAGTTGTAAGCAGACCGCACTGATCGAAAGCACCATCGCCGATAGTTGTTACGCCCTCAGGGATCGTAAGCTCAGTGATCTTTGTGCTCGAAAAAGCTCCTTCACCGATCGTTGTAAGACCTGTGCTGAATTCGATAGTAGTTATAGGTGTTTCTCTGAATGCATAAGCTGATATCTCAGTAAGGCTTGAAGGGAGTGAAATGGATTCAATAGCTGAGAGGTTGAATGCATATTCTCCAATAAATGTCAGAGTGCTTGGAAGCTCAATGCTCGTAAGATTATAGCAGTTATGGAATGCCTTAGCATCGATAGTTGTAAGGCCTTCAGGAAGGTTGATGCTGGAGATTCCTGTTCCTGTAAAGGCGCTATCGCCGATCCTAGTGATGGTATCCGGCAATACTACAGAAGATACGGATTTATAAAGGAAAGCTTCCTTGCCGACCTCTGTAACGATGTCGCCAGCAGGTGTCTTATCCGGAACGACTATATTGGAATCTGTACAAGTACCGATTCCTGTCAGTACTGCGTTGCCGTTTCCGAGTGAAACAAACTCAAGACCTTCAGAATATGCAGATTCTGCTGCAGTTTCCTCAGTTGTTTCTGTCTCATCTGTTTCTTCTGCTTCTTCAGTTTTTTCTTTGTCGTCGGATTTCTTGCCGCCTTTTTCATATTCGTCAAGTTTCTCGCGGAGCTCGTCGTTCTCCTCTTCGAGTTCTTCAATACGATCTTTGTACTTATCGATCTCTTTTTTGTCTGAACAGCCTGCAAATGCTGAAGTCATAAGGCTCAGGCAAGCGATCAGAGCGATCGTTTTACGGAAAGAATTATTCTTCATATTATCCTCCAAAATCTTTGTTTTGTTTTTGACCGAGTGACATTATAGCACTTCCCTAAAAAAGAGAATGAATAAAAAACAGGTGAATAATGTAGCTTTTTCTGATAAAGTGCATATGAGACAAACATCTCATTTTTATTTTATGGAGGAAAGGGAACATGAAAGATGCACGTAAAGTTCTTGCGCTGATCATCGCTGTTGCGATGCTTTTCGGAATGGTCTCATGCGCGACATCGAAGGACGATAAAAAGTCCGGCAAGAAGTCCAA
>JAGCGE010000112.1 GCA_017649745.1 Clostridiales bacterium
CTTAAGCAGAAGGTTGCAAGAGAGTATTCAGCAGCAAATCTCAATGATGTAAAGATGAAGAAAGGTGCTCAAGCTGAGCATGCCAGAAGAGAACTTGAGGCAGCCAAGGAAAAGAAGAGTCAGCTTGACGGTAAGAAGTTTGAACTTAAGGTTAAGACAGGTGAGGGCGGTAAGCTCTACGGTGCTGTAACAGCAATGGACGTTGCTCAGATCCTTAAGGATAACGGTTTTGATATAGACAAGAAGAACATCACTTTGAAGTCCCAGATCAAGAGTGTGGGAACTTTCGAAGCTAAGGTTAAGCTCCACACAGAAGTTTCCTGCGAGATCCAGGTTGAAGTAGTTCCTAACAACTAATTGACGGGAGATAAGACTTTGGCAGAGCGTGAATTACATGACAATCTGATTTCCGGCAAAAAGACAGGTGTGAAGGAGAACTCACTTTTCGATGAGACAAGTGAGAAGGCTCTTCTTGCCGTGCTCTTGAAGAATCCGAAGTCGCTTGATGGCATCATCAACAAAAAGCTTTTAAAAGAGCATTTTTACGATCCGAAGAACGCCTTGATCTTCGAAGCTATTACTAAGCTTTATATGGAGAACAGGGAGATCGACCAATATACTGTTGTTGACAGATTAAGACAGGAAGAGAATATTGGTAAGGCAGGCGGAAACAGCTATGTAATGAGTATCCCTGATACTTATGCGGTTGCATCAAGTGCCGATGAATATGTTGAGATGATCATCGATAAGGCTACAAGACGTAAGATGGTCAAGGTTCTTGAGGAAGCATTGGAGAACACGACTAAAGGTGCCTCGACTTCTGAAGATCTTATTGATGCCACAGTCGGTAAATTCAATTCTCTGAGAAACGCATCTAACTATAAGGGATTTCAGCCTCTTAAAGAGATCATCAAGATGAGTTTCAACAATATGTTCGATATCATCACGGGTGAAGGCAATAAGAGGATCGTTAAGACAGGTTACAGACGTCTTGACAGTATTCTTGGTGGTCTTAGACCGGGAACTCTCAATATCCTGGCGGCTAGACCTGGTATGGGTAAGACATCCCTGGCATTGAATATTGCTGCTAACGCAGCGCGTTTCTATAAGACTAACGTATGTATCTTCTCTTTGGAGATGTCAAAGGTCGAGATCGGTAACAAGATCATCGCGGCTCTTACTAATACTTCTGCTAAGAAGATCCAGTATGCCAACATGAGCCTTGAAGAACAGGCTGAACTTGCCAGAGCATGCGGTGAATTCAGTAATATCCCTATCCTTGTCGATGATTCCGGTGATGTTACTTCTATCTCGATGCTCTCTGCATGTAAGAAGTTAAAGGCCGATGACAGACTCGATCTTATCATCATCGATTATCTGCAGCTCTTAAGAGTAGGTGACGGAAACTCAAGAAGAAGTGAGCGAGAAGAGCTTACTATCATTTCTCGAAATCTCAAGATGCTCGCGAAGGAACTTGATGTTCCTGTAATCGCGCTTTCACAGCTCTCACGAGATTCGGCTAAGAACGAAGAAGATCATGTACCTGATATCGCTGACTTGAGAGGTTCAGGTTCTATCGAGCAGGATGCCGACAGTGTATGGTTCGTTCATCGTGATGATTACTTTAACAAAGATAAGGACGAGGCCAATAAATACGAGCAGGATGCGAGGATCATCGTAGCCAAGAACCGTCATGGTGAGACGGGTAATGTCTACGTTAAATGGATCGGCTCCAGAACGTTGTTTAAGGAGATTACCAAGAAGAGTGATCCTACTGAGCCTGAATCTTCATATACAAGAACACAAAGTGCCCAGTCTTCAGCAGCGTCGTTCTCATACGAGGAAGCTGATCTTCCTGAACAGGCACCTATCCCTGATGATGCAGCAGCACCTGATATGCCTGATGTACCGCAGGGACCAGATCTTTCAGAGCCTTTCGATCCGCAGGAGATCGTCACTGAAGAAAGTGCTCCAGAGATCGTAAGTAATGATGAGATGTTCAGTGATAATGTTTCAACTGATTTCCCGGAGGGCCTTTTCTGATAATGGAATTTTTGGATAAGATCAAGTCTTTTGCCGACGAGAACGGTATTTTTGACGGAAGGACTTTGATCGTTGGCCTTTCAGGAGGACCTGATTCGGTCGCACTTCTTCTGATCTTGAAAAAGATAACTGATTGTCCGATCCATGCAGTTCATGTTAATCATATGCTACGCGAAGAAGCAGATGACGATGAGTCGTTCGTTAGAGAACTTTGCGAAAAGAATGATGTTCCTTGTACATTCTTCAGTTTTGACGTGAAGAAGAAGGCGCAGGAACTTAAAAGATCCTTGGAAGACACAGGTAGGATCTTAAGGTATGAGGCTTTTGATGAAGTTTCCAAAGAGCTTTTCGGCGAAGAGTATCTTTCAAAGACAGCTATTTGCTTAGCTCATCATAAAGATGACCTTTCAGAGACGATGCTCATGAACCTGTTCAGGGGCAGCGGACTTGATGGACTTGTTACTCCTAAAGCTAATTCAGGAAGAGTAGTAAGGCCGTTATTGTGCGTCTCCAAAAGTGAGATCTTAGAATTCCTTTCTTCCTTGGGACAAGATTATTGTCAGGATAAGACGAACCTTGAAGAGATCTGCACCAGGAACATCTGGCGTAATAAGATCATCCCGTCTTTATCTGAAGCAGCGGTAAAAGACCCTGCTGAAGCGCTTTTCGAGACGTATAATCTTCTGAAGGATGATTGTGATTTCATGTCTGAGTTTACGATGAAGATCTGGGATGAGTGCTTTGATCGTAAGTCATTGACACTTGATATCAAGGCTCTTGAGGGAAATCATCCGGCTATTGCCTCCAGGCTTGTTAGGATGCTCTGGAAGGAGACTTTCGGAAATCTTACGGATTTTACAAAGATCCATGTTGACACTGTCTTAGGACTTTCGACCGATAACGGCCCTTCAGGCAGGACTTTGGATCTTCCGTTTAAGAGAAATGCATTTGTCGTAAGGGACAGATTGGGATTTTGCAGCAGGGAAGACATTGATGAGGGATTTCTTAGAGCTGTAAGCACATTTGGTATCATCGGAGCAGTCGGTATGGAGCCGCTTTCTCTCGATGATGTGAGAAATACAACAATTTTACCCAAGTCACATATTACAATTAAGGCGGAAATCGTTGAGAATATTGATTTGATAAGGTATAATACTAATTCGTGGTTTTGTCCTTTTTTCTCGGATATTTCCGTCGATGATCTTAGGTTCGGACGCCTGGGTGAAGATATCACTTTTAAGCGTGCCGGGACGGAGATCACTTCTAAGGTAACGAAGATCTTATCGGATCTTAAGGTTCCTTCGAAGGTCAGAGGAGAGGTCTTTGGTGTCTATATGGACGATAAAGCTCTATGGATACCTGGTGTAGGACATGCTATTGGATTTACTGATGAGATTTCTAAGGAGAGATTCCTTAATAGTCTTGGAAGTAAGGGGATGCCGGATAAGTATCTGGCGGTACATTTAACGGAGGTGTGAACATGGAAGGTGTCGATGTTTCTGAGATCTTGATATCACAGAATGAGATCAAGGCAATGGTAGAGCACACAGCTGCTCTTATTAACAAAGATTACGGCGACGAAGAGCTTCTCGTTATCGGTATCCTGACAGGAAGTTTCGTGTTCACGGCTGATCTTGCAAGACACCTTACAATGCCTGTGAAGATCGATTTCATGCAGGTATCCAGCTACCAGGGTCAGACCTCTACAGGAGTTCTCACGATCAAGAAGGACTGCTCTTTCAATATTGAAGGCAAGAATGTTCTTATCGTTGAGGATATCATTGATACCGGTTATACACTTAAGTGTCTTAAGGAACTCCTTCTTAAGAGGAATCCGAAGAGTCTTAAGATCTGCACAGCTTTCGACAAGCCTGAGCGCAGAGTAAATGAAATTGAAGCTGATTATAAGGGAATCACTATCCCGGACAAGTTTATAGTCGGATATGGATTGGATTACGACGGTGAGTACAGAAACCTCAAAGATATATGCGTCGTTTCCATGAACGGAGGTAATTGATGAGTAACAACAACGGATCAAACAACAAGATGCCGGGACTTACCGGATTGATATTCTATGCAATCCTGGTTGTCGGTCTTTGTATCCTGTTTGTTAATATCTTCGGAAGAGATACGAATAAAGATAAGACAGAATATGTCTATCATTATATCGAATCAGAAGATTACGATGTTTCCGAAGTAACCGTAAGAGGAACAACAGCTATCATCGAATATAGCAAAGGTGAGAAGAAGTATTCCAAGGAAGTTGATATTCCTTACGAGGGCGTCGATGACGTTATCGAGTATCTTGAGAAGGCTAAGGCTGACGGCAAGATCGAGGGATATAAGTATGAAGAGCCATTTGACTGGTCTATCATCTCTAACATCATCCTGATCGTATGTATCCTTGGAACTGCAGTACTTCTCTTCGTTATGCTTACAAGGCAGCAGGGAGACAAGGGCGTGTTCAGCTTCGGTCAGAACAGAGCTAAGCTTGCTACTCCTAACCAGATCAAGGTTAAGTTCGAAGATGTTGCAGGTTGTGCTGAGGAGAAAGAAGAACTTCAGGAAATGGTTGAATTCCTTAAAGAGCCTGAGAAGTTCAAGAAGCTTGGAGCTAAGATCCCTAAGGGAGTTATCCTTTCAGGCCCTCCAGGTACAGGTAAGACTCTCCTTGCTAAGGCAGTTGCAGGCGAAGCAGGTGTTCCTTTCTTCCATATGTCAGGTTCTGACTTCGTTGAGATGTTCGTCGGTGTCGGTGCTTCCCGTGTAAGAAGCCTTTTCGCAGATGCTAAGAAAGCTTCTCCTAGCGTTATCTTTATCGATGAGATCGATGCAGTAGGTAGAAGAAGAGGTTCAGGTCTTGGCGGCGGACACGATGAGCGTGAGCAGACACTTAACCAGATCCTCGTTGAGATGGACGGTTTTGATACAAATACTAATGTTATCGTAATGGCAGCTACTAACAGAGCTGATGTCCTTGATCCGGCACTCTTGCGTCCGGGCCGTTTCGACAGAAGAGTTCATGTTTCTGAGCCTGACCTTTACGAGAGAGAAGCTATCCTTAAGATCCACGCTAAGGGCAAGCCGCTCAAGGATGTTGATCTTATGGAAGTAGCTAGAGCTACAGTAGGATTTACAGGTGCTGATCTTGCTAACCTTCTTAATGAAGCAGCACTTCTCGCAGCTAGAAGAAACAAGGCAGAGATCACTCCTCTCGAAGTTACAGATGCTACTTACAGAGTAATGATGGGTCCCGAGAAGAACTCCAAGAAGCCATCAGAACAGACAAGAAGACTTACTGCTTATCATGAAGCAGGTCACGCTATCGTTCTTCGTGCTATCTCTACTACAGATAAGGTTGACCGTGTAACGATCATCCCTGTAGGCCAGGCAGGTGGTTTCACATCACATAAGCCTATCGAGGATACACAGTTCCATACTAAGAGCATGCTTCTTGAAGATATCAAGGTTTCTCTTGGTGGACGTGCTGCAGAGGAGATCTTCCTTTCTGATATAAGCACAGGTGCTTCAAGTGACCTTCAGCACTGTAACCGTATTGCTTCAGCAATGATCAAGCGTTTCGGTCTTTCTGATAAGTTCAAGAATATGGTATTCGGTGACGACAGTAACGAAGTATTCATCGGTGGTTCTTACGGACAGGTTCAGCCTTATTCAGACGTAACTGCTGCAGAGATCGATGAGGAGATCAAGTCCATTATCGACAGCTGCTATGAAGATACAAAGGCTATCTTGCATGAGAAGAGCGCTATCGTAGAAGGACTTGCTCAGAGACTTCTCGAAGTTAATAAGGTCGACGGACCTGAGTTCGAGGAGATCTACCTTTCTAACGGTGATCTTACAGAGATCCACAGAAAGGAAGCTGAGATGAAAGAGAAGTATTCCGCTCCTTCTGACAATCAGAATGGCGAGACACCTTCAGCTCCTGTTGCACCTGCTCCGGCAACATGATAAAGACTTAAGAAATAAGCACCGTCGAAGGGACTTCGGCGGTGCTTTTTGATTGTTTTCTCTTTTTAAATTAATAATAATGTGCAATACTATTCCTATGCGATTTTTAAGAAGGTGATCAGATGAATAAAGGACTTAATGAACTTAAGAACGGTTCAAAGATATATTTTATCGGTATTGGCGGAATCTCAATGAGTGGTCTTGCCCAGATCCTGATAAAGGAGGGCTTTAAGATCTCCGGTTCAGACTCAAAGGAATCCGCCATGACAAGAGCCCTTGAGAGTCAGCAGGTTAAGATAAACTATGGACAGAGAGCGGAGAACATCTCATCCGCCGACAAGATCGATGTGGTTGTTTACACAGCAGCTGTT
This sequence comes from Clostridiales bacterium, assembly GCA_017649745.1. The sequence continues at coordinate 6,384 of JAGCGE010000112.1, forward strand.
CATCCTGACAATCCTGAATTTATGGCTGCCAAGGAAGCAAACCTTCCGATGCTCACAAGAGCTGAACTCCTTGGACAGATCATGAAACAGTACCAGCTTCCTGTAGCAGTAGCCGGAACTCACGGTAAGACTACAACAACTTCCATGTTATCCAAGATTCTTCTCGAAGCTGA
>JAGCGE010000113.1 GCA_017649745.1 Clostridiales bacterium
TTCTGCTGATTAGGATCAGGCTGCGGTTGTGGCGGCTGAGGATCCTTAGTCGGCTCAGGCGTTGGTGAAGGAGTTGGTGTCGGCGTCGGACTAGGTGTAGGTGACGGTGACGGTGACGGAGTTGCAGTAGGAAGAGCTGAGAATACAGCTATGAAGAGATGGTTATTCTCTGTACAGATAAACTTGTATTCTTCAGTGTAGCAAACGATATTACCGTTACCATCCTGCCAATACTCAAACTTATTTCCTTCGTTTGGAACTGCCTTAAGCGTTACTTCTGAATCAGGCGGATATTCGCCGACGCCTTCAACACGACCTGAACCTACGATCATTGCTTCAACCTTGATATCAGTAGGTGTTGGTGTCGGAGTGCCTCCACGCTGCAGGTCTTCAAGAGTTCCGACATATGCCTTGATCGTAGACTTACGAGGAACTGTTGTTCCTGATGAAGGATCAGTAAGGATGACATACTGCTGATCACTAGGAAGATCCATAACTTCAGGAGCTGCCTCGATAGAAAGAAGAAGTCCTGCATCATCGATATCTACCTTAGCGTCCTTAACTGTCTTTCCACAGATATCAGGAACCGTACAATTTGTAGGCTCTACAGCATAGACAACAAGCACAGTACTTCCCGGAGCAACTGCTGTTCCTTCCTTAGGTTCAGTCCTTATTACAAGATCAGATTCAACTTCAGTTGTACTCTCGCTTATCTTCATAGGAACAAGGCCTAATGCTTCAAGAGAACTGCATACATCGTTATAATTTACTCCGGTATAATCAGGAAGTATGATGGAATTTGGTTTCTTGGAAACTGTCAATATAAGAGTCTTAAGCGTAGAACCGGAAGTGATCTTAGTTCCCTTCTCGATACTTTGCTCCATAACGATATCAGGAGCAACGCTGTCATTTTCTACATATTTAAAATCGTGCTGGATACCATTCTTGAGAAGTATCTCGTGAACTTCATCTTTGGTCATTCCGCTATAATCTTCAACAACATACTCAACCTTCTTGTCAGTCTTAGTAAATCCGCTGACAAGCTTAGTAAGGAAGATCGTTCCGCCAAGAAGTACACCAAGGATAACTACTACAAGGGCGATCATACCAATGATCGAAGCAATCCTTGCTCTTCTTCTGCTCTCGATAGTCTTCTCGAATTCGTCGATCTTGTTGTAACTTGGATTCTGTCTGAATGATGAACTTACTTCATCTTCAGTAGGCTTACCAGGCTCAGTATTGATAACACCGAAAACACCGTTAGGATCTACCATGAGACCATCAAGTTCCTCGACCATCTGTCGCATGGAAGAATAACGTCTCTCAGGGTTTTTCTGCATACACTTAAGTATGATGGAATCAAGACCTGCAGGAATACCAGACTGAAGGCTTGACGGTACCGGTGGCTTATCCTGAAGGTGCTTAAGCGCAACTTCTACATCTGTATCTCCATCGAAAGGAAGTCTTCCCGTTACCATCTCGAAAAGCATAACACCCATCGAATAAATATCAGAACTAGGTCCAACATTACCGCCTCTTGCCTGCTCTGGTGAGAAATAGTGAACTGAACCTAAAGCTCCGCCTGAATTCATCGTGATCGTATTAGATGTGGATGCTCTGGCAATACCAAAGTCAGTGATCTTAGCGATCCTCTCACGATTGATAAGGATGTTCTGAGGCTTGATATCTCTATGTACGATACCGTTCTTATGAGCATGTTCTACAGCCATACCTACCTGTATAGCGATCGGAACAGCTACTCTCCAGTCGAGATGTCCGTTCTGGTTGATCAATTCCTTGACCGTGATACCCTGTACATACTCCTGGATGATATATCTGTAATTATGTTCATGACCAACACCGTACACTTTTACGATATTAGCGTGATTAAGTGATGATACGGCACGCGCTTCTGTGTCGAATCGCTTGATGAATTCGTCATTGTTAGACAATTCAGGCTTTAATATCTTTACGGCAACATTGGTTCCAGTAGTCATATCAACAGCAAGGTAGACATTAGCCATGCCGCCCTTACCTATCATCTTTGTTATCTGGTATTTACCGGCAAATAACAAACCTTCAGGTCCCTGTTCGTTCATATCAGAATAAACTCCTTTTTGTCTTCGGGCTTATTATGCGCCAAAACAAATGACACATTATCCTTAGCCCCGTTTTCATATACTTCGTCTAATAGATTGCGTGAGCATTTCTCGAGGTTCGAATGTTGCCTTAAGATCGAACGCATCTTATCTTCATCGATATATGCATATAGTCCGTCCGAACAAAGCAAGATCAGATCCCCATAAAGTACATTATACCTGTAAATATCCGGAGTGATGAAAATGTTTTCTCCAAGATACTTGGTAAGCATATTTCTGGCAGACATCAATTCCTCATCGCTTATGTCAGCAGGTCCGTTCTTCAGAAGTTCTGCAGCATAAGTATGATCGATAGTTAAAGTCTCCAACTTCGATCCGTGGAGCAGATAAGCTCTGCAATCACCCATATGAGAGATGATAAGGCGCTTCTCGTTTAAGATGGCACATGTCAAAGTCGTAGACATGCCGATACATTCCTTCTCATAGCAAGCTCTCAGAAGGATCTTGTTATTGATCTTCTGATAACTCGTCTCTAGGATCTCCGTGATCGCACTCTCATCAAAAGCAGAGAGCTTATCTTCATTCTCCTTCAAGATCTCGAGCATCATGGAAACAGCGATAGAACTTGCAACTTCGCCCTTTTCCTGACCGCCGAGACCGTCAGCTATTATCATGCAAAGAACACCGCCTATGACCTCACAGGCGATCGAATCTTCGTTATTGTCTCTTACAAGACCTTTGTCCGTCATCGAAAAGTATTTCACTTCTCAAGTCCCCTTCTTAATTGTCCACATGCAGCCATTATATCAGTTCCCATCTCTCTTCGTAATGTTGCATTGATCTTATATCTTTCAAGCAATGCCCTGAATGAATCAATATTCTCCTTACGGCTCCTCTTATAAGGGCTTCCAGGGAATTCGTTAGCAGCAATGAGATTAACATGACAATGTAGTCCTCTTAAGAGCCTATAGAGGTCTCTTGCACTTTCAGGACCGTCATTAACTCCGTCAAAAAGCGAATACTCGAAAGTGATCCTTCTGTTAGTCGCTTTGATATATTCATCGCAAGCCTTTATGACTTCATCAAGGCTGTACTTATTAGCGATAGGCATAAGTCTTTTACGCATCTCATCATTAGGAGCATGCAAAGAAACAGACAGATTAACCTGTGAACCGTATTCTGTGAACTTCTTCATCATTGGAACAAGACCACATGTAGATACCGTGATATGTCTTGCACCAAGGTTATTACCTTCCTCACAAGTAACGAGTTCGATAAAGCGGATGAGATTATCATAGTTATCGAATGGTTCTCCAATACCCATTACAACAACACTTCTTATCCTCTCGTTCATATGCTTCTGTGAAAGGAGCACCTGACCTAACATCTCACCGCCTGTAAGACTTCTTCCAAAACCTGCATGAGCAGATGCACAGAAAGTACATCCCATCTTACAACCGGCCTGTGAGGAAATGCAGATAGAAAGTCCCTGCTTATATCTCATGATTACTGTCTCGATGATATGTCCGTCATGAAGTCCGAAAACGAGTTTAACTGTACCGTCTATCTGTGATACGAACTCATGCTCGATCTTCATACCTTCATCAAAGATAAAACTCTCCTTCATCTTCGACTTCATGTCCTTAGGGACATTACTCATCTGATCAAGTTCAATAGTTCCGACGGAAAGCCATTTAAATACCTGATCAGCACGATAAGAAGGATAACCGTTATCCTTACACCAATCCTTGATATCATTAAGACTTAAGTCTAAACAAAAGATCTTATCCATCAGGCTCTCCTTTCCATCCTGCATATAAAGAATCCGTCGCATCCGTCAATATCCGGATACAGCGTAAGCATGCCGTTACGCGCGCTTTCTATTCTGTCATTATCCATTATAAGAGATTTCGGCAATCTGTCGGTTATATCACATGTAACAAAATCCTTATTATGTTCCAGAAAATATTGTATCGTTTCCTCATTCTCGGCTTTATTCAGCGTACAAGTCGAATATACAAGGACACCGCCAGGTCTAACATATATTGAACTGTTAGTAAGTATAGTTTTCTGCTTTGGAAGAAGTTCGTTGATCCTGTCATAAGTGATCGTAAGCCTGATATCCGGTTTTCGAGCCATAAGACCTAACCCGCTACAAGGAACATCACATAAAACAAGATCGAATGACCTGTCACCTAACGTACTTTTAAGATCAGTACTGTCAGCCTTCATCGTATGTACAGACTTAAGACCAAGCCTTCTGGAATTATCATCGATAAGCTTAAGTCTGCTCTCATTGATATCAAGTGAGAGTATATCTGCTTTATCGTTAGTAAGCTCAGCAAGATGAGTACTCTTACCACCAGGTGCCGCGCATGTATCAAGTATCTTCATTCCCTCATCAGGAGAAGCTACGACAGACGCCATCTGAGCTGCTTCATTCTGGACAAAGAATAATCCGTCCTTGAAGCTCTGAAGTCTCTCGATGTTTGCACCTTCAATGATAAGTGCGTCGTCTATTACTGATGATCTAACAGCATTTACGCCTTCTTTTCGAAAAGTATCGATAAGGTCATCAGCTGAAATCTTCATACGATTAGGTCTGACTGATATCCTAGGACTTCTAAGAAGAGCTTCACCGATACTTAACGCACGATCTTTACCATAACTCTTCTTAAGGACTCCAAAGATCTCAGGCTTAAGAGACGTTCTAATCTCAGGCTTAAAACTGTCGATAGAGATATTGTCTTTCTCGGATACGAGTTTACGCAGAACACCATTCACAAAAGATGAACTCTGTGGATGAACCTCCTTTATGAGCTCGACAGAAGTATTACAAGCTGCAAAAGGAGGAACTTTCTCCGAAAATAATATCTGCCAGGCTCCCATTCTGATAACGGTCCTTGTCGAAGGATCCATATCAGAACAATCAGTCTTGCAGATATGTTTGATCAAGAAATCAATTGTATAAACATAGGTTATCGTGCCATAAAACAAAGCAGATACGAATCCTGATGTCTCGTGATTACGGATGACAAGATTACTAAAGCCCTCGTTCTCGAAGACTTCATAGAGCATATCATAAGCCAGTTTACGATCAGAGATCATGATTATACTCCAAGCACCGTTCCGACTTTGAAATTATGAGCGCAATCGATCGCATTAAGACGTTTACCGCCAGCAGTCTGAAGCTCATCAATAGCAAGGAATCCCTCACCGCATCTTACTATAAGATCCTTCTTGTGAGCGACAACGATCTCGCCTACTGAAGTACCCTTATCTTCGATCTCAACTACTCTGGTCTTGTAGATCTTCAGCTTATTGCCATCAAGCAATGTGGAAGCTCCAGGCCAAGCAGTAAGTGCACGGACCATATCATGGATCTGCTTAGAACTCTTGTTCCAATCGATCACACCCTGATCAGGTTTGATCTGACCGCAAAGAACAGCTTCATCATCATTTTGGCATTTAGCAACGATCTCGCCATTCAAGTATTTAGGAAGTGTTCTGATAAGAAGATCAGAACCTAAATCAGCGAGCTTATCCATCAATGTCTCAGTATCGATATCAGGATCGATAGGAAGTTCTTCCATATCGATAATGGAACCAGTATCCATTCCTGCATCCATTTCCATGATAGTTACACCGGTAACTTCATCACCGTTCATGATCGCATACTGAACAGGTGCTGCTCCCCTGTACTTAGGAAGAAGAGAAGCATGAACATTGATAGATCCCAATGTAGGAATATCTAATACTCTTTGTGGAAGAATCTTTCCGTAAGCTGCTGTTACGATAAGATCAGGCTCATACTTAGAGATAGTCTCAAAAGCCTCATCTGTCTTCATTGAATCTGGCTGGAAAACATCGATACCATGTTCAACTGCATAAACCTTTGACGGCGGAGGAGTAATGATCTTCTTTCTTCCGACAGGCTTATCAGGCTGACAACAGCAAAGCACTACATCATATTCTTTATCTAAGGACTCCAGCACTTTTCTAGCGAAGTCAGGAGTTCCCATAAAACAGACTTTTAACTTACTCATTCTTCAGGTACTACCTCATAGATCTTGCCGTCGATAGCCTTATCTACAAAAAGGATACCGTCAAGATGATCATACTCATGACAGATACAAACAGCGAGTAATCCGTCAGCATCCAAAGTGAATTCTTTACCGTTTCTGTCCAAAGCCTTAACTGTTATCTCAGCAGGACGCTCAACTTCAGCATTCTTGCCAGGACAAGACAAGCATCCCTCAGTATAAACCTGAGTTCCCTCTCTTCTTGTTATCTCCGGATTAATGAATTCGATAAGACCATGCTCATCTCCTACATCTACAACAAAGATCCTTCTTAAAACGCCAACCTGAGGTGCCGCAATACCGATACCTCTGTTTTCGAAATACATAGTCTCTGCCATATCATCAAGGAGAGTAAGGATCCTTGGTGTGATCTCATCAACAGGTCTGGACTTTTTCCTTATAAGTTCTTCATTCTCAAGTACGATATTTCTTAATGCCATGAATAATAACCTCTATAATAAATTTAACAATCTATTATAACACAATTATCATTTATCAGCATCAACCGAGATAGGATAGATATTGTAATCGAAATCGCTCAAGACTTGCTTAAATACTGCATTCAGCGAGGATTTATTCTTCGCCTTGATCGTAAAGACATTTCTGTATGTACCGCGAAGTTCGTAAATAGCTGCAGGGATAGGACCATAAAGTTCAAATCCGTACGAACCATCCTGATAACTCAGGAAATCCCTCAGATATTTATTCAGGTCAGCTGAAACACTTGCAAGTTCATCTTCATCACTCGCGCTTATCATTATCTCACCTGTAGCCTTAAATGGAGGCAAGTTCATAGCTTGTCTGTATTCAAGCTGTGCATTATAAAAACTAATGTAATCCTGGCAGGCTGCATATCTGATCAGAGGATTCTCAGGCCTGTATGTCTGAATAAATACTTCACCCGGATCATTATCTCTTCCTGCCCTGCCCGATGCCTGAGTAATAAGCTGAAAAGCCCTCTCAGATCCCCTGTAGTCAGGACTTGCAGCAATTAGATCAGAATCCAAAATCCCAACAACTGTTACTTCAGGAAAATCGTGACCTTTGGCGATCATCTGTGTACCAATAAGTATAGACGCTTTCTTAGATCTGAAAGCTTCTATTATCTTCTCATGCGCACCTATTCCTGCAGTTGTATCCTGATCCATCCTGAGGACTGATACTCCAGGGAACGTCTTTTTAACCTGCTCTTCGAGCTGCTGAGTACCATATCCGATCGACTCAAGATTAGTACTCTGGCAAGCATTACACTTTGCTTCACTGACAGGCACTGTATAGCCACAGTAATGGCATATCAGGAGTTTTTCCTTACTATGCCTTATATTGTGAGTAGTAAGTCCTACAGAACAGGATGGACAATACAAAGTTTCACCGCAATCCTTGCAGATCAACGTCCTAGAATATCCTCTTCTGTTCAGGAAAAGGATAATCTGTTTATCCTCACTTAAAGCATGAGCCATCTTCTTTTTAAGAGGCATCGAAAAGAATAAACCTGCACCTATCTTCAGCTGTTCTTTCATATCAACAATAGTAACTTTAGGAAGATGTGCATTTGGATTAGCTCTCTTAGTCAGATTAAGAAGTCCGTAGTATCCTTCTTTAGCTGCATAATATGTCTCGATCGATGGAGTTGCAGAACCCAAAACAACAGTAGCACCTGTTATCTTTGCGCGAGCTATAGCGATATCCTTGGCACTGTACCTAGGATGCTTATCGGATTTATATGAAGAATCATGTTCCTCATCGATTATTATCAGTTTAAGATCATCGATCGGAGCGAAGATACCGCTTCTGGCAGCAACTATTATCTTTGCTTCGCCTTTACGGATCTTATCCCATTGCTCATATCGTTCTTTATCGGTAAGTCGACTGTGAAGTACAGCAATCTCTCTTTTAAAACGTCCCGTGATCCATCTAATTGTTTGTGGAGTAAGTGATATCTCAGGCACAAGATAAAGGACACTCTGTCCTCTCTCAAGATATGTCTCAGCACACTTAAGAAATACTTCAGTCTTGCCTGAACCGGTTATACCGTGAAGAACGAAAACCTTACTCTTATCTCTCTTCTCACAGATACTTTCAACAGCCTTCGTCTGTTCTTCATTAAGTTCGTGAGATACTCCTTTGACAAACTCCTGCTTTTCTGAAACAAAATCATTCTGATCCTTTTCCTTATAGATACTGATGAGCCCTTTTTCCGAAAGAGCTCTAAGATTCGCATTATTGGAAGAAGTAACGACCATCAATTCCTGAGCCGAAACAGGACTATTCTCAAACAAAGATTCAAGTATCCTTATCTGATTTATCGATCTTATCTTATTACCTGAGAGAAGTTCCCTTGCCTTTGCTTCATCCTTAAGTGCAACCATCCTTATAAGAGGATCTTTGTGATCAGCAACAACAGAAGGAACCATCAACGTTAGTGCATCACCCTTACGACACACATAACGCTTGGTAATATAATCAAGAAGTTTGATCTGATCCTCCTTCAATACAGGAAGAGGATCCTTGATCTCACTTATCGATTTAAGCTTAAACTTACCTTGATAATCTTCATCCTTAACGTCAAGGATAACAGCATCTCTTGAGGCATTATACTTACCAAAAGGAACTGCCACTATCTGACCTTTCCTTACAACTGAAGACATCTCATCAGGAACCTTATACGTGTATATAAGGTCTGTATTATCTTCACTATTTCGAAGTATTACCTCAGCAAGAAGCATGCTTCCTCCTTACATCATTCCGCCGTCTCCGAACAGATCGAAAAGACTAACCTGAGAAGATTCAGGCATGCCATCCAAAAGTCCGAAATCAGCCAGTTTATCAATAGCCGACTGACCAATACCGCTTCTGTTCTTAAGGTCATCACGGTTAGCAAA
>JAGCGE010000114.1 GCA_017649745.1 Clostridiales bacterium
GACAATCCTGTTGATGTTGTTTTTGTAGATGAAGCACACCTTCTATTGACACAGGGTAAACAGTCATATCAAGGTTCAAATCAACTCAAAGATATTATTGATCGAGCACGAGTAACCGTTGTTATGTTTGATGAGAATCAAATACTCAGTACGGAACAATTTTGGGAAGCCAAAATACTAGAGGAGTTCAGGAATCAAGCAAAACAATCTAACAGTTACATAATTCTCGACGAACAACTCAGAATGCAAGTAGCTCCAGAGACATATGATTGGATCGATTCATTTACTAAGAGATGTGAAATAAAGAGGATTCCCACAGACTCTAAGGGGTATGAGATTAAAGTGTTTGATACTCCGGAAGAATTGGATTATCAGATTCAACTCAAGGCGAGAGATCCTAATACTTCATTATCAAGATTGATAGCAACATATGATTGGGAATACAGTTCAATACACAGACCTGATGAAAGATTGTCTCGTTATTGGGAAGTATTGATAGGTAAATGGCATAAACCTTGGAATCGTGAACTAGGTAGGGATTTAGATAGAAACGAAAGTCGTCGCAATAAGAATCTAGCATGGGCTGAACAGCCTCAAACTCTTAATGAAGTAGGTTCGACTTTTACTATTCAAGGTTTTGATCTCAACTACGCTGGTGTTATTCTTGGCCCTTCGGTAACATATGAGAATGGTAAGATAGTATTCAAACCGGAGAACAGTTTCGACGATAAGGCCGTCAGAAATAGGACCTTATCGGATAACACAAAGCAGAAATTTGGTGAAGTCTTGATTCAACATGCGGTAAGAGTACTGATGACTAGAGGCGTAAATGGATTATATATCTATGCTTGCGATCCTGCACTAAGACATGCTCTTAAAGAAGCAACAAGATAAGAAAGAGGAGTCAGTTATGAATGATCAGACTATTGAAAGAATAAGAAAGTTTTCAGCAGATAGAGAATGGGATAAGTTTCATTCTCCTGCAAATTTAGCAAAATCCATCTCAATTGAAGCAAATGAATTGCTTGAATGTTTTCAATGGAGCGATACGGATTATGATATTCAGAATGTCAAGGAAGAACTAGCAGACGTGTTAGTTTATTGCAGAGACCTGCTTGATAAACTGGGACTTGATGAAGATGAAATCGTAAACATGAAAATGGATCAGAATGAAGCCAAGTATCCTGTAGAAAAAGCTAAAGGCACTAGTAGCAAGTACGACAAATTATGATTTGTTTGAGCTAATACTTTGTACTAGAAAACTTTTAATAAAAGCAGTTCACGGTCCTAATATGTTAATCGTGGAAAACCTTGATTTCACTCAAAGAACATCTAAGATAATTCCTGTTGGAGCTCAAGTGGAGATAGTCATTAATGTCGATTTGTCTCAATGTCCTCAATGTCATACTTTTCAGTTTCTTTGTGGGATTGAACGAAGACGATTATGAGGAACTTGAATGGAGACTAAGATAACCATAAAGGAGGATCACTATGTTAGTAGGAAAAATAACGGTTAAAATCGAAAAGGATAATAACATAGCGAAGTATATAAAGATTATTCGAAACTACGACAGATCTCTGCCACTTGGACAGGTTAAAAAGGCAATAGAAACAGGTGACGTTGTTTTCTCTTTTGATTCTGATAACAATCCGTTGATTTCTAACGGAATTGATAGTTCAGATAGGTTTTTGTCATATTACTTCTTAAAAACGTTGAAAGAATTGAAGAAATCCGGAGCCAAAATGATTGTGTATAATGAGACTTTCGATCATTATGAAGAATTTACTACTTCCAAGGGTTCTGGTGACAATATTTCGCAAGGAACTACAGATCCTTCGGTTATGTCGATGATAGAACAAAAGTGGAAGCTTCCTCAGAAGTATATAGAGTACTTGAAGACTCATCCCAATACTCAAGAAATCGAGATTGAAGACGAGGATACATTTGATACGATAATTATCACATTATACGGAGCTAATGATCTTATTCGCTTTCAAGAGGGCTATTCTTATAACCCGGTAGAGAAAGTTGTGATAGAAGATTGGAATTCTGATCTGATTGTTATTGCTGATTCTGAAGCTGATCCTTTCTGCTTGGATTTAAGCAAAAACAACTCACCGGTTCTGCATGCCTTACATGGTATGGACGAATGGGATTTTGATGAATATTGTGACTCCTTAGAGGACTTCTTTGAAATGTTAAATGTTTAAAGAAGGAACTCTATTGTTGAAGGGGTATCAGACGACACTCAAAGAATTTTCACTAGAATATGTATTCAAGAGTCTAACTTTGTTACTAGAGAGATTGCAAAGGGCTAAATTTATTTTGTATAGGGGAAATAATGATTAATCAAATTGTAAAAGAAATTGAATCATCGCTTAGAAATGAAAATTTTATGGCCGCACTGTCTTTAGCACTGACTCTTCCGGATATTTGTGGCAAGGCAGAATTTCCTAATGAGGGAACTGGAAACCGCTATAAAAAATGGTATGACGAGCATGTGGGCAAATATGAAAGACCGCCTGACATTTATGCGAAAGATGATCCTGAGCGGGTAGTAAATGATGACATGCCATATATGAGTGGCGAAATTGTTTATTCTCTACGCAATTGCTTTCTTCATCAAGGAACTCCTAACATTGAAAAGAACAAAATTCATGAGCCAAGATGTCAGTTATCACATTTTTCTTTGACGATAGCAAGTGCCATGGATGGTGGTAGTAGTAGCATCTTACATGATTGCTATACGGAGGCTGGAAGACGAACCCTTGAAATCAATATTGTTAATCTATGTTGTAAATTGTGTTTGGTTGCGAAAGACTACTATAGAGACAATAATGAGAAATTCGATTTTTTCCAATATGACTTACAAGACAAAAGGAAAGAGGGAGAGGATATTCTGTGGGGACTAAGCATATCTGATGACGAGGAATTATAAGAATTAGTTTAATGATGTCCTTGGAGTAATAGATGTTATTTCGGGAATTTCTTTTAGTTTTTTCTTAAATCACGCTTGTAGATTCTTAAAACACATCCATATCCTTTATCAACTCTTGGAGTTTCTTCATTTCACCTTGGGTGATAGTTACACCTTTTCCGTATTCGGTATGATCTGCTGACCATGTGCGAATGTCATAAACAGGTTCTCTGTCATTCCAACTGACAAAGTTCAATTCTTTTGTCCAACCGTTGTTTGGTTGAGAGATATCTCCAATGTGTTTGCATATTACGAATTTAGATTCCATAGTGCCTCCTGTTTTGTGTTCCCCAATATTATATACATAGATATCTGATTATGGAAATCAAGGGAACTTATGTGCCACGTTCTTGAATAAAACGAATGATATAATTGGGCTAACTAATAATTCAAGATAGGTGACAGATTTAATGGAAAGCAAAGGAACGTTTGAATCTAAAAAGAATAGTAATGTCTATCATATATATGGTGATAGACTCGTTGTTCATTCGGGTTCAGATAAGAAGGGGATCACGTTGCCGGTAGATCCGAAATCTTTCATGTATTATCTTGAGTTTGATCATATGTATTATGAGGGTGAGAAGCTCTTTGTTGTAGTTGCGACAAGAGGTTCATATGACGTAAGATTTGAGGTCGATGAGGATAGTTTAGAACTTATAGGTCCTCCGATCCAGACATACTAAGCTCATATATCAGCTTCTTTTCCACGCATCATTGTCTTTCACGGTAGTCGATAGTCTCTTTTAATAATTCGATGATATCGGCATATTTCTCTTGTTCTTCAGGGCTCATCATACTGAATCGTTTGAGGATATGCTTATCTGCTCTTACGCTGAATGTAAAGAATGCTTTCCTGCATTCGGATAATGGCTTTTCCGGATATAACCGCACATCAAACCACTTGTCAGCTTCAGCGAGGGAATCGATACCGCTCATCTTCTTTTCAGCCGCTTTTTCAGCTGTTTTTTTACGCCCCTTGATTATGATCACGGCTCCGATAGCGCCTGCTATTACAAGAATAATTGGCCATATAGGTACGGAGAAGGATGAAGACGAGTTTGCAGAAAAAGCTTTTTTATTAGTAAAAAAGATAGATGCGAACATCATGATACCAAACGGTATAAGGATCATTCCAGGTCTGCTTACTTCCTTATCAAAGACATTATCTTTATACTTTTCATTCTTCTTATACTCTCTGTAGCCTTCTTCATCAAACACGTGTACTTCACCGTCAAAAGCATCTTCATATGCTTTATATGACCCATTAGCAACATTTTCGACATAATCCTTAAAGGACATGTCGCTATAGTAAGTTTCATCAGCTTCAGTTGACGGTTCTGAATCCGGTACAACGGCTTCTTTCTTAAACGGGTTGTTATCCATTCTTATGTAGGATAAGTATTCATCATATTGAAGTCTTTTGTCAGGGTCGGACAGAACGCTATATGCTTCATTAAGTTCTTGCGTTTTCTCTGCTGCATCGGCTTTCTCAGGATGGAGATCCGGATGCCACTCTTTTACAAGATTACGAAAAGCCCGTTTGATCTCTTCTGCTGAAGCCCCCTCAGGCAGATCCAGAATTTCATAGTATGTCTTTATATGTTTCATTTTTTACCTATTGCTCAGTTTCTATCTAATTTATCGGTTTTGTATTATATCATGCAAATCAAAAAATGATTGAAATTCATTCTGACAGTTGGCTCTTAGACGAAAATGATTTATCCTAAATAGAAAATATGATGAATGAAGAGCAAATGATATAATAATCCTAATGTTTATTGTGAGAGAGAATTAATGAGCTGGAACAAAGAAAAGATCCATGAGACAGTAGAAAGACAGAGAAGTTTCTTCAAGACAGGGAAGACGCTTGATGTTTCTTTTCGAAAAAGAATGCTCAGAGAATTTGGCGCAGCTGTAAGAACGCACGAAAACGACCTTCAGGATGCGCTTTCTGCTGATCTTGGCAGAACAGCTATCGAAGGTTATATGTGTGATGTAGGTGCGACTATCGCTGAGATAAATGAGCTTGCTTCACATGTAAAAAGATGGGCCAGACCTGAACTTCATTTTAGCGGTATTACATGTTTCCCGAGTGTATTTACCAGAGTCTATAAGATGCCTTATGGTGTTACATTAGTCATAAGCCCGTTTAACTTTCCGATATATCTGTCGCTGGTTGTGGTTGCTACTTCGATCGCAGCCGGAAATGCGGTCATACTTAAGACCAGCTCCAAGTCGAAGGCTTGTACGGAAGTGATAAAGAAGATCATCGCTGAGACTTTCCCTGAAGAATACGTGACATTGATCGACGGTGGTCATGATGTGGCTGATATGTGCCTAGAGGAACGCTTTGA
>JAGCGE010000115.1 GCA_017649745.1 Clostridiales bacterium
AACTTCTTCTGCATATTCATCCAGCTCTCTGCTGAAGTTCCTGTTGCTATACTAATACGAATTGCCAAATTGGCACTTAATGAAGATTTCTCATTAATAAACCTGGATAATGTATTCCTGCTAACACCAAGCAATTCTGCAGTCTTAGTAACCGAAAGGTTCAGAGGTTTCATAACATCCTCATAGAATACAATTCCGGGATGAGTTGGTTTTTTTGTAATTGTAGTCATACGTAAAAAATCACCTCAAATGATTAAACCGGATATTAGTTGAGATTATAGATCTTTAATTTAATAAATTTACAATGTTTCTTGTTTGAATTACATGACAATAAAGGCCTTTATCTTTTTCTTCTTTTACTCTTGGAAGATAAGCAAATCCGTGTTTTTCATAGTACCCAAAAAGACTTTTACTTCCATTATGCTCCACATATGAAACAACACTTGGCAAAAGCTTATCAACACGATATATGTATCTGAAAATCAAATCCATTAAGTCAGAACCGGTAAAACTCGTAACAACGGCATCATTCTTTGCTAATTGTCCTATTAGAATAGCTGGTATTACATCTCCATTTGTCTGAGCTGTTCCAAAATAACGTTTTCTCTTACTACTACTTAGCTTCTCACTAAGGACAAGAGATTTAATTGATAAAGTATAAAAACCTACAATTGTACTGTTCTTATCGTCAAAGATTAAAATGGTTCTGGCTAAACCTCTTTCTTCATGTGTGATAGCTCGATTATTGATAAAATCTTGAACTTCATTATTATCACATATAAAACTAGAGAGAACCTTTTGGATTCTCTCTACACCATATTCAGCTAAAATAAAACGAAGACTTTTTTCTGAATAAATCATGCATCACCAAAAACCTTATCTAAAGTCTGTTTGGATGCTTCCTTAGCAGGAGGCGTTGTAACTTTGACTTTGACTTCACGGTTCGATTCAATGATATCAAGAAGTTTCTCAGACTCTTTTTTGTTTAGCTTCATATTACGAGTAAAACTTATAGTAGCCATAGACAATTCCTCCTTTTTACAATTTTAAATATTATACTACATGTTAGCGCGAATGTAAACATTTGTTCGTAATAGTGGCAGAGCATGATCTCCGCTTCTGATTTGTCTATTTGTCACAAAAACAAGCAAGATTTTGTCTATTTGTCTATTCGATATGACAACAGATTGCATTATACTAAAGTTAGTCAAATTCCATTGATAAAAATATATGTATTGGCGGCTCGGGTTATGGATGGTTATCTCGGACATGCTATATCAATTGTTACTCTTGATGCAGTTATCGTTTGGATGATGCCTGCTTTGATGAGCTTTGTTATCGGATTACTTATTTTCCGCAAAGGGAAAATGAGTTTAAGATCCTGCCTTGCACTTTTCATGCTCATCTTCTACCTTGCATTTGTATTTGCGCTTACAATTTTTGAAAGGAACGTATCACCGGAAGCTGCTATGAAGCTTAAGCTGTTCTGGTCTTACGACTACATCTTTAATGGCGACAAAGGCGTGTTCTTTGAAGTCTTTTGGAACGTGGTCCTGTTTATGCCATATGGCTTCTTAGCTTCTTTCATTTCCAAGAGCAAAGGAAAGTGGATCGTATCCTTATCCGGCTTTTTGATGTCTGTAGCAATTGAACTTACCCAGCTTTTAGCTCATAGAGGCGTCTTCGAATATGACGACATCGTTCATAACACACTTGGAACGATAATCGGAATTGCATTGTTCTACTTTGCTTACAAGATACTTTTAAGCTTTGAGAGAAAATATAAGATACAGCTGATCTGATCACAAAACACGGGCAATTATATTCTCCGACAAAAAATGCACCCCTATCAAACGATAACGGGTGCATTTTTATTGGTTAAGTTTGGACGAAAACTATCAGAATAAGTTCGACAACAATATGTTGGACTTATGCTCGATCTCAGGATATACAAAGTCTTCACTGATACCGATCTGGGCAAGCTGCTTCTTGATAAGCTCCTTCTTTGTGCCCGGAATCTTGATCGCATTTATCTTCTTGCCATCATCAGTGACGATGTTCGCTGACAATGTGCTTACGGATCGGTCGATCTCCTTCTGGATATCTTCCATGGACTTTCCGTTGGTATAGATATACTTAGGGAAAATAAACGCACTCTGCTGCATCTTAACTCTGTCTGAAGCCTTTGAGGGAATAATGATATGCGCCAGCATCAATTCCTCAAAGATATTGAAAGGATAAAGCAGTTCACCGTTTGTCTTGGCTCTCTGATTTAAAAGATACATGAACGACTGAATGACCGTGAATTCTTCACCGCTCAAAGACAAAGAGCCGAGATCTCTGAACTTTAACTGGTTAGTACCGGTATCGTTACCATCTATTACAAGCGTATTCGTGTCCCTGAACCTTAACTGCTTCCAGTCTGTTCTGGATGTTCTGGCATAGATCGATTTGCATGTAGTCATGAACTCATTGATCTTGTCCTGAGGAATGAGATTCAAAGCTACCTTTGCAGCAACTGTATGACCAACATCGAAATGCTCTGTATTGATCTCATTACGGTCAACAATATGGTGTGAACCGAAAACATATACATAACCGGGTTCAACAGTACCGGAGTTGTACTTCTCCGTAGCAAAATACAAAGCAATAAGCGGATTTGCAGAGACCTCTAAGATCCTGGTCTTGGCACCTTTATGCTGGAACTCTGAGATAGACCTGAAAAGATCAGAACTCTTGTCATAATCAGGATTTCCGCTCTGGCTTAAGAGCACGCGGTAATAGTATTCACTGGACTTCTTGGTAAGACCTTCATCAAGATAAAGACTCGGAACAATATACTTATGATATTTGCTCTCGCCTCTGAAATAAAGGTGTCCTGCCTTCTTATCAGCATCATTATTTTTACTTAAGAAAAAATGTAAAAACGATTCAAGTGAATCGCACAAAAAACAGTTATCCTCATTAACAAGCATAACGATCTCCCAAATACATCAAAACAAAACTTTACCCAAATGCTTAAAAATAAATGCACTTATGTAAGAATTTTAACAAAACAAGGCTTAAAAGTATAGTTTCATGGCGAGTGTAAAGGAATTTTTACATTTCGCACAAATCAATTCAGCTTTTTACAATTGCCATGAGGATATTTAAGAGTTTGTGTGAAGGACAAGAACTGTAAATGAAAAAGGCTAAAGAATATTAAGTTCTTTTAGCAATTCATAACGATCCTTACTCCTATATTTATCACTGTTTAAGTGAGCTGGTGTTCTTCCCAGTTTGATAAACTTTATGGCAAAGCGGAAAAACTGGTATAGCCAGCAAAAAGGCTTAAGCCAATGATGCTTTTGATAGGCAGTCCACGTACTCTCGCCAACACGTTGAAGCATATGAAACAAACCTTCATTTTTTATACTTACATTTACACTTTCAACTTTAGTTCCCTTTTTGTTTTTCTTTCCAAAGTTTCCAGATATAACAACATTATCCATTAGTCGTTGTGCGATATCATCGTCAGCATCTTTACACCAGCTTATAGTATTCGGAAGACCCAAATATAATTGACACATACGGGTAAGAGTAACAACAAATTTCACCAATCCTTTTTCTTCCAAAATAGCTTTGAACTCATTATTCCAATAATCATCGTCAAGATTTCTATAGACATACATCATCCAATCAATAGTTTGACGAAGTCCAACAGAAGACTGAAGATGTCGTCTGAAATGATCCAAAATAACAATTCCGTTTGCAAGTTTAGGAAGCATCGTGAATTCATGTCCATCTACTAAAGCAAGTTCACGCGAATTAAGACCATCAATAATATAGCTCTCAAAATCATACTCTTCAAAATGACTGAAATGATGATTATCTTCAATTGAAGTTTTTTCCTTTTTATATCCACAGTGTCTGCCATTATCGTACCCCTTTTCATAACCGGCAGATGAAAGAATATCTTTAGTCTTATCATACATGTCCTGTGGAACTAATATATCTATATCGCCCATCATCCTACAGGTCGGATCTGCATAACTGATCGCAGATGCATTACCCTTCAGAATTATAAAAGGGATACAAGCATCATCTAGTATTTTCTTCAGTTCATCTTGAGAATGACAATAAAGAATATAAGAAGCTTTTTGACGATG
>JAGCGE010000116.1 GCA_017649745.1 Clostridiales bacterium
AGTATTTACATACAAACCATCTGTAAGTATTCTTAGTCCATTAGCCATATTATCTGATATTTTTACATCTGCATGTAATTGGTTATTCATTATATAAGTATCTACTGAATTAGTTGAATAACCTTTTAAACCAGAATTAGGATCTACTTCAGTATTCATTATTATTGTTCCTTTTGCTGTTTCCGGAAGGCCAGCTATACTAGTTAATATAGAATACAATCCAGCAACTAACGTTATTGAGATAAGCTGTATCCAATCTATATCTTTAATAGCCATACCAACAGTGATCATAGATAATGCCGTCTGTGCCATCGTTTTTATGGCTCTTATCAAAGCAGCTTTTAACCATTCTTTATTCATTATCAGCCCTCCTTTTCTATTCTTTCTTTTATTTCGTCGATCGTTTTCCATATGACAGCGTTGTCTTTTTCTAATATAAGAATTCGATCGTTGTATTCTTTAATATTGTCATTCATGTTATCTACTTTTTTTTCTAATTGGTCAATTCTATAATTCATTAATTTCTGCGAAATTAGTATACCCATTATTGAACCAACTAGAGTGCCAACAAGTGATAGTACACCGACTACTACTGTTGCTAAACCGACATCCATTCACTTTACCTCCTTTCAATGATGTTTCATTGCTGCTAATCTTTGGGCGTTAAGTTTACTATTACGTGCCATAATATCACGTTTACTCATCTTTTTCGGATCGCCCGATTTTGCATCGCATACGCGAAGTAAAGTTAAAAGTCTATTTAGATGCCATTTCTGAAATTCTACTGGTATCTGATACTGTATCATTTGCCAGTATATCACTTCATTCGTCAATGCTGTACGTGAAGGTTTTTGTGGTTTATTGTTACTAAACCATGTTGCTGTCTGTGGATCATTAATATACTTTATTATGTCTTCGACATTCTCTTTGCTAAGACATAAATATACTAATGGATCTGGTTTTTGCGGAGATATTGTCATAAATCTTATATAATCCAGTATCTCTTCTTCTGTTTGCATCGATTTTCGCTCATCGAGAAAAGGCTTTTTGTATTTAGACTCCCATTTTGAAATAGATAAAAGGGAATGCTCCAACACTAATTCTGTATCTTTACCCAAGTTAATGAATCTTCCATTAGCCTCATCGAAAAGCTCTTTTGCTTGCACAGTTATTGTCAGTGGCATTCCCCGTCATCTCCTTTACTTATTCTCGAACGGTACTACTTCTGCCTGCTGTTCTTCATTATCAGGCTTGTCGTATCCCATGATCTCATCAATACTCTTTTTATTCTTTGCTGCAGCTTCACTTACTTCTGTAGGAACAACCGCATTTATGAAATCGCTCATAGCCTTCTCAGAACTGATCAGTTCCATGAACAGAATATCATATGCAGGATGCTGTTCAAAAGCCGCACGAATCTCATCAGACTTCTCGAAACGTTCACCATCTGCAGACTTGATACCGTATGCCTTAAGCACTATTGACTTGAAAAGCTTTACGATATTCTCGCGATCGTCTTCGTTGATCATCTTCTTGATCGTCTGCTCAATACCTGCCTTCTCAACAAGATCCATCTCTGAAAGTTCTGACTTGCTGAGATTGAAGTAGAAATTCTTTGTCTTTTCTACACCATTGAAATCTTTGTACTTAATTGTTTTGGTTAACATTATTGTTCTCCTTTCGTTGTTTAAAAAATATAAGAGGGGACAAAACGTCCCCTCTTAAAAGTTACATAGATCAGCCGCCTATATTACTTCCTGTAAGGATTGACTTAACCTCATCCGGAAGAGGAAGTCTAGCTGCTACAGCATCGGAACCACCAGCGGCATCCTTACCATAAAGGATCTCAAGCAGATCTACGAAATTGCCCTCATAGTACTTACCTTCATACTGCTTTGCACCAGTAGTTGAAGAAGTTACTTCAAATGCCTTGCTCGACAGAGTAACAACTGCAGTAGGCTTTGCATCAGTTACAGCTACAGGAATGGAAGCCAGTTCATAACTGAACTCAATTGCTTCGGGGCTATCGTTTACGGTGTTGAATGCTTCCTCTGAAGGAGAAGCTGTAAGACCGTAGCAAAGATGAAGCTCGAAACCATAGTCATTAGTGTCGACATCATTACCAAGCAGAGTTCTTACACAAAGACCGAAACTCTTTCTTGCCTGCTGATATACCTTCATACCAGGTATGATCTCCTTGGAACCATTCTTTTCCTCGAACAGTGCCGGGAAAGTATAGCAAGTGATTGTTGCACCGAAGTCCTCTGCAGATCTCAGAGAAAGGTACTTAATATTATCTGCGAAAAGTTTAGTCTCTTCTGCACCAGAAGGAGACTTTGTGAAACCGGTAAGACCGTTCCATTCTTCACCATTTACATACTCTCCCTGATCATTTACATCATAGATTACGCCATGGTCGATACCAGTCTTGTAAAGATGCTCACCAGTAGCGTCCCATTTCATTGCATGTGCTACATATGCCATAGTTATTTCCTCCTTTAAAATGTCAACGTATAAACGTCGTGAATTATGTTATCTTTAACGTAATGCTGAGTATGACTTATATAGTCAAACTTTTTCAATATTTCTACTGGTAACTCCGAATCCGGATCTGTTGTAATCAGTATAACTGTATACGTGCTCCGAATTAAATACTTATCGTTGTCTGCATATGTTACAGGCAATTTTGCTCTTTCATAACGTATACAAGGATAAGACATTTTTTTACTTTCAGGAGGCTGAAAGTACACATTATTACTACAAAGCAGTTCTCTGAATATACTACTCAGAATCAACCTGCGGTCCTTCAGTGCCATTGTACAGCCCTCCTATTTCAAGAGTTAACCTAGGTCTATCGACCGTGATAGATGATACTTTCCATTTGACGCCATTCCATACCACATAACGTATGTTTTGGAAGTTTTCGAAGGCAAAAGGATCCGCTACGATACTTATCTCATTACTAATGTTAACATCATCATTAACCTTATCGCCAGTAACAAGTCTTCGAGTAACTCGCCGTACATCTCCTCTATAATATATTTCCAGAATTGACTCAGTCCATACATCGGGAGAAGTTTCTTCAGTTATCGCATATCCTACAGCACCGTAGTATCTCATAAACTTTTGCCTCCTTTCTTCCATTTTGAAGTTTTCCTAAGATCAGCCGCCTGTTGAAGGAGCCTTAGCAACCTCGATCACGATTGCGGACTTAGGACGAACCAGTGCGCCTGAGCATCTGGTCTCTATCAGATACTTAAACTGGTTGTAATCGATATCGAAATCGTCGAAGCTGTTGATCTCACCACCACGATCGGTACCAACATTGTAATCGCTAAGGTTAACAATTATAGCCTCAAGAGTGTAAGTTGTGGTTGTACCCTCAACAGTAACATCTCTCTCGATGTTCTCCATAACAGGTACATCAACAATCTTACGTGCACGAAGCTTGGTTGTAAGCTCGGCATCAGTCTTGTACAGGCTGTGTCCGATACCGTCATCGATCAGAAGCATCTCAGTATGCTCAGCAGCAGTGGTAAAGAATATAGGATTGCCAGAACCCTTGTACTCGATACGTGCTCTTATAGCAGCATTGATGATTCTCTTTGCACGAGCATCCGGAGTCTCGTTTGCTACATAAGGCAGACGAACCTTTATAGTAAACAGATCAGCATCATTGTAAATAGGCTTGATATGATCTTCTGAGATCTTATCAGCAGATGCACCGCTTCTACCATCACCTATAAGGATCGCACGTGCGATTTCCTCATTCAGCATCATTCTCATTTCCTGACGGATCCAGGATACAACATCGAAGCCGGTGATGTCCACGATATCATCGCGATCAAGTTTCTGTTTCTTGTATACGGTCTGAGGATCGATTGTTCTACGAAGCAGCGTGAATACTTCTTCGATCTTCTGGTTACCCTTTACATAACCTTTTGCCCTAGCTTCGTCTTCAGTGATGTCAGCAAACATCATCTTAACACGGCTGAACGGTGTATGCTTGGTGCCATTCATGACATCATCAACCCAGTCCATGTCGCGCTTGATAAAATCAGGCGCACCGTTGTTAATGTTTCTTGCATCCGGGAACAGCCAATCGATGTTAGCTATACCATAAGTCTGGGTTGTTCCGTCTTCATTAGTAGGATAAGCATGAGCCAGAACTCCATCCTCGTCCTCAAGATTGTGCTTAATAGCTTCCTTAAGTGAACCGTATCTCTTTATATCCTTAAGGACCTGCAGCTGCATTTCTCTAGTTGCTACGGGAGCTGCCTCAACGTATTCATCTTCAAAAATGTGATGTTTCATATTATCCTCCTTTTCATCTGCAAGACCTGCCTCTATGGCAAGCGCGTATACTAAAGATCTCTGAGCATCGTTCATTGAATCGTAAATTTCTTCAGCATCGAGTTCGTCTAACATTCCGGAATGCTCAACTTCATCGTCATCCTCGTCCTCTTCGTCATCGTCTTCATACTCTTCGTCATCTACTTCATCATCGTCATGCTCTTCGTCATCTTCATCAAGATCTTCGTCGTCTTCATACTCATCATCTTCATCAAGATCTTCGTCGTCTTCATCTTCATACTCTTCATCTTCGTCGTCATACTCTTCATCATCGTCATCGTAGACTTCAAGTTCTTCATCTTCATCCGAATGATAAATATATGCTTCGTCAATGGTATCAAGATCAACTTCATCTGGATAAGGGAAACCCATAGAGTGCACTATTGACATTTTGTCTATTACTGCACCAGGATTAGCGCCGGCAAGAACTAAACTTACCTCCCTTATTACGCCATGCATGACATTAGTTCCATTTTTCTGCAGCTTGTTAGCATATATAGACAGTGCATCTATATCGCCATTCTGAAGACGTATTTTAGCTGCCTGGCCTTCTGCACTATCGTTGAATTTGCAATATGCTCTTACGCAATTGCCTTCATCATCGAGAATCGCATGACCAAGAACATTGGAAACTTTATCGTGCTGGTGATTCCATACGAGTGGTACTTTCCTACCGCTATCATTACTGAAAGCTCCTGGTTTGATTGTCAAACCATCGGCGCATCTCTGATTATAAGCCGTAGCAATACCGCTGAAATCAAATTTGTCTCCCATTTTGATGTTTCTCCTTTCCTAGTATTCTTCATTATAATTGGGCGTTTGTGGCTCGCCCTCTTCTGTATATTCTCCATCGTCAACCGTCATTGGATTCGGTTCATCCATGGGATTAAGATTCCTATTACGTAACTCGTCTGCCCTTTGGTCGTCTATTGGCTTGTATCCTATTATAGATCTTCCCTCATTTGGACTTATGATCTCATTACGCGACAAGGTTTCGATAATCTCAGCAAGATTTTTAGCCGGAACTGCCTTAAACGGATCACGCATGAATACAATAGATTGATGCTGTGTAACAGCGGTTTTGGTTAAGAATTTCCTCTTAAACTCATCTGCTATTGCTGAAGCTACGGGAACAACTGTATTGTTCACATAATTAAGTTGCTTAGACTCATCTGCTTCACCAGTAAGTATTTCCTTAGAAATACCAAGCTGACTATACAACATTTCGGTCAAGTATTCAACCTGCTTCATTATGTTGTTTTCAAGAGGTCTATTCAACTGTATAATCTTTTCTGTAGCGTCAGCATACGCAACTCCATATTTGGAGTTGTTTAACTGTTTCTCAAGATCTTTACGTCTTTCCTCTGCAAGCGCCTTACGCGTAGGCGAGTGAGTAGTATAAGGAACCTGAATAATCATATCCAGTTTTCCACTACCAGCCTGCTCATCTATAACGTCTAATAGATTAAGTTTACGTATGAGACGTTTACCAACAGAATTAGAATCATTCATAACTGAATAGAACGGATTCTCTATGATCGCAACTTCATTCTTTGGTACAATCGTCTCCTGACGTATTCCCTTGAGATCATTATACATTTCAACACGAATATACTGCGGATACCATTGCTTAATCTTAGCAACACGCATCTCATAAATTTTATAGTGCTTTACTTCATCCGGTTTGCCATTTGTGATTGTCGGAACCACAGCAATATAACCTTCATCAAACATACTTAATACAATATCCTGTAAAAAGTTTTTAGATGTCTGATCAAGGTTTGCTGAAAGATTTAGACAATCATTTAAACCAGACTTTATAGCATATTGATACTGATTATTATCATTAACGTTCGCGTGCATGAATGTAAGCTGGCTAACGTCCAAAGCAATACGATTGTATATGGCCGATACTATGTTTTTATCAGTATTTCTAACATAGATCGTTCTATCGGGTCTTGCATAATATCCAGGACCGTAATCGTATCGTCGATCAGGAACGCCGTCATTTCTAAATGCATACCATGCATTTTTGATTCGATCAACTACTGACATACGTTCCTCCTTTAATGACGTTTCTTAGGTTTTTTAGGTTTTTTAGTAGAAGACTTGTCTAAATCGCTTCTATTGTTTGATTCCAATTGTCCGCTTATCTTTTTTAACAAATCTTTTATTTCTTTATCTGAACCATTGCCCTTGTTCTTTTCTTTGTTCTTTTCTTTTTTGTTATATTCCATTATATTATTCATATAATTAACGTCGCCCAACTGTTTTCTGATTTCTTTTCCAGCATCACTATTCAAAAATTTAATAGCATTATTCATAGAATTACCATATCCTATAATTCTATTAATATCACTTTGAATTCTACGTCCTTTATCACTGCGTATCTGTCTTAATGATTCCTGAGTTTTAAATCTATTAGTTATAGTTTGAAGTTCTTTTTCAGTAAACAGATCTATATGTTTTGCGACAGCCTTTGGACC
>JAGCGE010000117.1 GCA_017649745.1 Clostridiales bacterium
GATAGAATCGATCCCGACTTTAGATGACAGGAACTTAAAACTCTCGATGACCTGCTCCTTATCAGGAACATTCGGTTCGATATCCTTACCATATGCCGTGATCGTCACATACCAGAACTGACCATAGTCTTTGACCTTGTCGAGGTAAGGGAAGAAGGGCGCAGGGTTCTTACTGCAAAACCCGATCACATCCACGACAGAAGGATCTAAGATAAACTTACTTACCATCGACGGGTTATAGGGATTTCTGACCATGACAAAACCCTCGTCGAATCTGTTGGCGAGCCACTTCGGATAAAATGCCGGTATGTCTGTTCGTTGTCCCGTGTTAATGATCATATTTAATTTCCTTCCTAAATAATCCTACCATATGAAAAACAATAATTATGCATTACAATGTTGCGTATGAATGATAATGGTTTTTACAGTAAATTGATAAAGATTATCCTGCCGATCACATTGCAGAATTTCATGTTTGCACTCGTTCCGGTATCAGATGCCATGATGCTCGTCGTGCTCGATCAGGATCAGATGTCGGCAGTTTCACTCGCGTCTCAGGCGATGTTCGTTCTGAACATCTTCCTTTTCGCGATAGTCAGCGGCATGAGTGTTTTTGCTGCGCAATATTGGGGTAAGAGAGATATCAGGTCTTTCGAGAAGATCGTCGGATACACTCTTGCTCTCGGCATTCCGATATTCCTTTTATTCTTCGCTCTGGCTCTGTTTAGACCTGAAGGTATCATGATGGTCTTTACGGATGACGCGAACATAATTAAATACGGCGTCGGTTATCTGCGATATGTATCGTTTACTTACATCCTTGTTGGCCTGGCGCAGATATTGGAAGCTGTTCTTAAGAATGTCGAGCTTGTTAAGCAGAGTACGATCATAAGTGTCTTGATGGTAGTTGCGAATATCGTCCTTAATGCTGTATTTATCTACGGTCTTTTCGGCGCACCTCAGATGGGCGCCAAAGGTGCCGCACTTGCTACTACGATCTCATCAGCGATGGGACTTATCAGCATCATAGCAGTCCTTATCATCAAGAACAGGATCAGGATAAGGATCAAGGATATCTTCAAGATCGATATGGATCTTCGTAAGGATTTCAGTAAATACTCAGGTCCGCTTCTTGCGAACAACATCTCGTGGGGTATCGGTTTTACGATGATTTCAGTTATTATCGGTCACCTGGGTTCAGACGCTATCGCTGCCAACTCGATCGCCGCGGTTGTTAAGGATCTTGTATCCTGTTTCTGCTTTGCTCTTGCGGCAGGCGGTGCCATCGTTGTAGGTAATGAACTTGGTGCAGGTAATCTTCCGCGTGCCAAGGAATATGGTGAGAAACTCTTTAAACTAGCAGTCAAGAGCGGACTTCTCGTCGGTATAGTAACAGCTTGTTTCACCCCATTGATCTTAAGGCTCGTTAATCTTACTCCGACAGCGAAAACATATCTTATGTGGATGCTCCTGATGTGTTCCTATTATATCCTCGGCCGTTCTATCAACTCGGTCGTCATAAGCGGAATACTTGCTGCTGGCGGCGACACTAAATTTGGTATGATATGCGATACCCTGACTATGTGGGCATTCATCGTCCCTATCGGTGCGCTTCTAGCATTTGTCGTGAAGGCGCCGGTTATCGTTGTATGTTTCTTCCTTTACCTCGATGAGATGGTAAAGATCCCTGTAGTCTACAAGTATTACAAGAAGTATCGCTGGGTTAAAAATATTGTCGATAAAGATAATGTTGTGGTAGAAAATAAATAAAATGATGGGACATCTCGTGTCTCATATCGAAAAAGTGGGCATTTGCTCGTTTGGTGTCCTGGTTTTCGATAGGTAGCAGAAGTAGTATAAAGCCATCAATCATGTGGAGGTCAACAATGGATCAGCAGAAGATCGGAGAATTCCTTAAGACTCTTCGTAAGGAGAACAACTTAACTCAGGAGGAACTCGCAGACAAGCTTAATGTATCGAGAAGGACTGTCTCGAGATGGGAGACAGGATCTAATCTTCCTGACCTCGGAATACTTGTTGAACTTGCTGATTTCTATGACGTCGACATGAGAGAAATCTTTAATGGCGAGAGGAAAAACGAGAACATGGAAAAAGAGTTGAAAGAAACGATGCTCATGGCAGCAGATTATACTGACGATCGCATGACGAAGATCTTGAAAAGGATGCAACTGATGTTTATCGGCGCGACCATATGCGGCATAGCTTACGTTGTATTGTTGTTCGGATTCGATGATGTTAAGAGTCCGGTCCTTGATTTCGCATCGGGCACATGCCTCGGAATTATGGTAGGAATGCTTGCGATGGGAATCTTCATAACAGACAAGAACTTTAACAAGATATCACAATGGAAACAGGCTAAGCTTCATAGGAAATGATGAAGCTAAAAAGGAGGAGCTATGGCAGAAGTAATAAGCATCAATGAGAACACTTGGCGCATCGAAGACGGAATGGTAAGATTCTTTCTTCTTGAAGGAAGCAAAAAAGCTCTGTTGATCGACAGCGGCATGACAACTTCAAACGCTCTTGATATCGTTAAGGAACTGACCGATAAGCCGATAGAACTTTTGAACACTCACGCTGACAGAGATCATACAGCAGGAAATGGAGCTTTCGTTGAAACATATATGCATCCTGATGAAGCAGAGAACTATAGCTTTAAGGATGGAACTGCCAAGATTGTTCCGATCAATGACGGCGATGTGATCGACCTTGGTAACAGACCACTTCAGATCATCCATATCCCTGGACATACTCCGGGCAGCATCGCGATACTTGATGTCATCGGAAGGATACTTTTCTCAGGCGACTCTGTTCAGAACGGAACTATCTTCATGTTTGGTCAGTTCCGTAATATAAATGATTATGTTGAAAGCATGAGAAAACTTCTTAACTACTGTGACAGATTCGATACAGTCTATCCTTGCCACGGATCGGTTCCTGTAACAGGTGACCTTATCCCTAAGCTTATCGAAGGTGCAGAGAGTATCATCGCAGGTAAGGCTGAAGGAACTGATATCGAGTTATTCGGTAATCAGGTGACACAATACGACTTTGGCTATGCAGGATTCTTCTGCGAAGGAAAGTAACAGCGGACCCAATGCTCTGTAGAAGCAAAAAAGGCCGCTCATGTAACGGACCAAATTGTCTGTAGAAGAGTTTTGGTCCGCTCCGATCACTAAAAATCTGTTTGCATTTTGAAGTGATTATAAAACAGCGGACCAAATGCTTTGTAGAAGCAAAAAAGCCGCTTATGTAACGGACCAAATGCTCTGTAGATGAGTTTTGGTCCGCTCCAATCACTTTTTTGTTCACTGAAATTGACAGTGATTACGCTATCAGCTACTTGTAGATTTTCAGGCCCGTTATTGACACGGGCCTTTGTAGTCCTTATAATATAAATCGATTTATATAATTGTGTTTATATAATGAGGTATAGAAAATGGCACGTAAAGTTACGATCACAAAAGAGATAATCCTTGATGCTGCATTAAGGATGCTGATAAGAGACGGATATGCTTCGATCAATGTTAAGACATTAGCAGCTGAGATCGGCTGTTCGACTCAGCCTATCGTCTGGCATTTCGAGAATATGGAAGGCCTTCGAATGGCTTTAACGAGATATGCTCGTGAATATGAGATGCGTAAGCAGATGTCTGAATTTAATGACCCGGCGGCGAGCTTTGAATTCATAGGAAGAGCATATATAAAGATGGCTATCGAGGAACCGAATCTGTTTAGATTCCTTAATCTTGGTGAAGCACCTGACGAGATCCGTTTCGATATAAAGCAGATAGGTACTGGTAAAAATCATGAAGCACTCATCAAAGCGATGAGCGAAGAATTTGGTATATCGAAGAAGAAAGTCATCGACTTTGTTCGTAACACGATAATCTATTCGCACGGTGTCGCCACACTGATCGCGACAGGTGTCGTAACAGGAACTGAAGAAGAATTCATGAAGATGATCAATAAAGCAGCAGACGGATTCCTGTTAGTTGAAGGCGGCGATCCGAAGAAAGCGGGAATGGGGAGGAAGAAAAAATGACAGCGATAATCGGAACGGTCCTTCTAGGGATCGTAGTCATATTGAGCGTGGCACTGATATTTGGTGCTCCGTTAGGTGAACTTACTATGGGAGGTCAGCACAAGGTGTTCCCGGGTAAGCTTAGGCTGGTACTCGTAAGTCAGCTGATCGTTCAGGTATTATTCGCGCTTATCCTTCTTCAGCTCGGAGGCTATATGGAGCCTTGGTTTTCGCACAAGGTGACGAAGATAATCGGCATCATTCTTGCGATCTATCTTTCGGTCAATACGCTTGCGAACCTCTTTTCGAAAAGTAAGAAGGAGAGGATCTTCATGACGCCTCTGTCAGCAGTAACTGCGGTCTGCTTCTGGATCAATGCGATAGGATTCTAAGGATATGAAACATAAAAAGTTGACTATAGCCATCATTATAGTGGTGGTCTTAATATTGGTGACCGGAATCATAATGTTTCCGCCGATCGGAGGAAAGATGCCTGATAAGAAAGCACTGTCAGAGAAGATAAAGATCAAGACAGATAATGGTGAGTTAGGACTGATGCTCATGTCGGATGATATCAGTAATCCTGTTCTTCTCGTATGCGGTGGTGGCCCGGGTATCCCTGAATATCTAATGGATGCCTGGTACAAAAATCCGTTAAGCGAAGAATTCACGGTGTGCTACTGGGATTATAGCGGCACGGGTATCTCATATAAGAGCAGTGACAAGATCGAAGATATGACTAAAGAGAGATATCTTTCGGATACTCAGGCAGTAACCGATTATCTTCGTGAGAGATTCTCACAGGATAAGATCTATATCATGGGTCATTCGTTCGGAACTTATATCGCACTTAATACTGTTAAGGAACATCCTGAGAAGTATGTGTGCTATATTGCCATGTCTCAGATAGCTGATCAGAAACAGTCAGAGATGATCGCTTTCGATACCATGAGAGAAGAATATGCGCAAGCAGGCAATAAGAAGATGGTTGCTAAGTTCGATAAGTATGATATCCGTAATTCCGATGAGGATTATCATTCCTATACAGGCAGCAGTCTTCGTGACGATGCGATGCACGATCTTGGTGTCGGAACGACAAGGGACATTAATAATGTCATAACAGGTATCTTTATTCCGAGTTTCCGCGTTACTGCTTACACTCCGATGGAAAGGATCAACATCTGGAGAAGTAAGTTCCAGGCGCATGATTATCCTGTTAATCCGGGAAGTGATTTTAATGCGTTCGAGGAGGTCAAGAGTATCGATGTTCCGATATACTTCGTGGCAGGTAAATATGACCTTACGACATGTACTATGCTTCAGGAAGAATACTACGAGTCGATCGATGCTCCTAAGAAGTAATTCTACCTGTTCGAAAACTCTGCTCACAGTCCGTTGTATGAAGAGTATGATCATGCTAAAGAAGTCCTTCAGGAGATCAAGGCTGATAACTGAAAAAATCTTACTAACAGTATAAATTGAGTGGTAAAAGTGTCGAGTTAGTCTGTGTTTTTTCAACCTCGATTAATGTATATTCTATTTAGTTGTTTGTTAGGAGGAAGAGGATATGAATATTCTGGGGTTTGTATTGATCTATGCAGCTCTGGCCTTGCTGCTGTTCTTCGGTGTTAAGATCAGCAAACGGAAGACATGGAATGAGGATGTAATGTCTTTTGATCAGACAAAGTGCTTTCTTGGTTTTTGTGCAGCAGTCATCGTTCTTCATCACATCGCTCAGGACACATGTGCATCGTGGCTTAATCCGTGGTTCATAAGGCATGGTCTCGATATATTCGTAACAGCCGGTTATCGAATGGTCGGTATGTTCTTCTTTTTCTCCGGCTTTGGTCTTTACAAGAGTGCGAAGTCTAAGCCTGATTTTTTTAAGCGTTTTATACCTGTAAGGTTCATACCTATCCTTATACCGACACTTCTTACTTTCCTTGTATACGTATTCTTCATGTATTGGAGAAAAGTACCATTTGAGATCGATCCTCCTTTCCAGGTAGGTAGTCACAATACATGGCATCCGTACATCTGGTATGTTCCTTGTATGCTCATCCTGTATCTGTCTTTCTATATCGGTTTTGGATTTTTTAAGAAAGACTGGATCGGAATTCTCGTTGTGATCATCGGAACAGCCGGTTGGATCGCATTCTGCTGGCATTTCCATTACGGAACATGGTGGTTTAACACACCTCATATGTTCCTTATCGGTATCCTCGTTTCGAAGTATGAGAAGAAGTTCTTCGAGAGCTGCAAGAAACTATATGTATTGAGGGTTATCGGTACGATAATCTTATGCATCGTTCTTCACTGGCTTGCAGATAATGCAGGTGGTTACTACCTTATGAAGAACAACTACATGTATTTCGGAGATTATGCTTACAAATGCGATCTCATCAACGCTATCTTCCAGGTGCTTGATACATTGGCATTCATGTCGCTCTATTATCTCCTTGGCATGAAGCTTAAAGTTGGTAACAAGGTCTCCAGATTCTTTGGTAAGATGACTCTTGAGCTCTATCTCATTCATGGTATCTTCATCCACATGTTCGGATATTATATGATCCATGAGGGTATTAGTCCTGTTAAGTACATAAAGAGCGTGCCGCTTTTCACTCTTGTCGTCTTTGCTCTTTCGATTCCGATCTCTTATGGTGTCAGCATCGTTGATAAGAAAGTCGGTAAGCTTCTAAGACCTAAGAAGTAACACTGTCGACTTGTTTTATTGGAATTAGAGAGGTTTTGTTATGAGGGTTGTTAAGTTTATACTGAATATTCTTTCTTATCTTTGTCAGTCGTATTCGATCGCACTTCCGTTTTTGATGACATTCTTTGTTGGTCTTTTCGGATTATTTATGTACGAAGCACCGGGTGCTGATGAAGA
This sequence comes from Clostridiales bacterium, assembly GCA_017649745.1. Next base: position 6,936 of record JAGCGE010000117.1, read on the forward strand.
TGTTATAGTCGGATCTTGGATCACATTCTGTATCATGGTTATTCTTATTGTCTTGTCTGAGGTAAAACTGGTACTTTCCATCGTAGCTTTTGCGAAACGAAATAGATTTCCTACGAAGAAGTACACGATCATGGAAAGCATTGGTCACTTTTTTGCTTTGCTCGTATTGATCTCTATGACAATAGTGTTAGTAGTGTTCATTGGCGCTACTCAGTTCACTAACGATTCTGATACTATTTCCTTGTTTGCACCTTCGGTATTAGGAGTGTTCATTGAAGCAGTATCTATTATTCTTACTATCGTTAATGCTGCTACGAGTAAGGTTAAGAAGTCAGCTCCAGTAGCAGTAGCTGCTTCTTATGAACCGCAGATGACGTATCAGCAGCCACAGGCAGTTGCTCAGCCTCAGCAAATTCAGTCTGCAGGAAGGTTCTGCCCTAATTGTGGAACTCAGGTAACTGGTAACTTCTGTCCTAATTGCGGAACAAGGTTTAACTGATCAACTTCGATTTAACGAGAGGAGACTGATCATGAAAACAATAAAACTCATTCTGAATATCCTTTCGGTAGCAGATATAGCGATATCAGCTGTAATGCCTTTTGCATTTGGTGCTATCCTCAGCTTTTTTGGATTGTTTTTTCACTGGAGAAACCCCAATAGTCAGCTTGTATTCGCATGGATATCGACGATTGCATTATTTGTTGTATTGGTCTTTGCAGTGATCAAATTGGTTCTCAGTATCATTTCTTTTCACAAGAGAGAAAGGCTTCCGACAAAGACATATACTAAATTCGAGGTCATTCATAATATAATGGCACTTGTTTCATATGTTGCTATGCTGTGTATCTTCAGCACTGTTATTTTTTCACCTAGTTGGCTTGACGCACAAGCGGATGTAGCAAAGGACTTGGGAGCCAATATAGATCTGTACATTTATCTTATTCTTCCTGCAGTCGGACTTTTCTTTGAAGTGATATCTTTCGTCCTTACGATTGTAGATGCTGTCAACAATAGAAAAAAGAAGGTCGAAGGAGTATAGCCTAATGCCATTAGTTAAGATCGAGATGAGAAAAGGGAAGAACCCTGATACAAAAAAGAAAATATTGGACATCGTTCATGAAGGTCTAATAGAAGCTTTGTCGATAGAAGACTGGGACAGATTCCAGAGGATCTTCGAATATGATAAAGAGAACTTCGAGATACCGGAAGGGAAGACTGATAATTTCATGATCATTGAGCTTACCATTTTCCCTGGAAGATCTAAAGATCAAAAAAGTAAAGCGGTGGAAATTATTACACAAAGACTTAATGAGGAACTTGATATTCCCAAAACAGATGTGTTCATCATAATCAATGAACCGCCCAAGGAGAATTGGGGACTAGCAGGGAAGACGTTAGGATAATAAATCAAGACATTAAAAATGACTACTCTCTCGAGTAGTCATTTTACGTTCTGTAGTTCCAATGAGGATAGGATCAGATGTTAGCGAATTCAAAATCCATATCCACTGATGGTGCAGCTGCTGTTGTGGAATCATCTTCCTTCTTGAGCTCAAGCTTAACTTCTGTAGCTTTTTCAACTTCAGCTTTTTCTTCTTTCTCTGTCTCTGACAAAGCATTGAGCTTCTCGATCTCTTTAGCAGCTTCCTCAGCCTTACGGACTTCTTCTTCTGCCTGTGCAGCAGCAGCCTTAGCTTCTTCCTCAGCCTTAAGAGCAGCGGCTCTTGCTTCCTCAGCTCTCTTAGCAGCGGCTTCTGCTTTCTCTCTAGCCTTAGCAGCAGCTTCCTTAGCAGCTTCTTCAGCCTTCTGAGCAGCGATCCTCTCGTCCTCTTCTGCCTTCTTCTTTGTAGCGATCTCATAAGCTTCTTCAGCCTGCTTTGTAGCGAGCTTGCATTCTTCAGCCTTCTGAGATGTTGATTTTACGAGTTCTTCTGCGTGAACTGCAGCTTCCTTAGCAGCTACTTCGGATTCCTCAGCTGCCTTTCTTGCTTTCTCTTCAGCTCTTACAGTTGTGAGCTTAGCATTACGCTCAGTCTCTTTTCTTGCAACAGTCTTTGCTGCTTCGTCAGCTCTCTTAGCAGCTTCCTTAGCAACCTTCTCAGCCTGCTCAGCTTCTGCCTTAGCCTTTGTAGCTACTTCAAGTGCAAAGTTATAATCCTTCTCTGAGATCTCTGAATCCTTGATAGCAGCCTGCTCGGACTTAAGAGCGGCTTCCTTTACTTCAGTTGCCTTAATGACAGCCTGTCTTGCTTCCTCAGCCTTTGTAGCGGCTGTCTCAGCATCCTTGATCGCTCTGGTCTCGCGGCTCTTAGCGTTATCAAGATCCATCTTAGCTCTCTCTGCAGCAAGAGTTGCAACAGACTTAAGTCTTCCGCCGCCACTGAATGAGTTAACGGAACTGCTTGTTCTCTTCTCTTCAGCCTGAGCTGCTTCTTTCTCATTAGCTACAACCTGTGCGTGGTTGATAGACAATGAAGCAGGACGCTTGATCGGTGGCTTTAAGCCTGTATTGTTTGCATTGATAGTGCTGTTGTGCGGTCTGACTGCAGTATTGCTTCCGCCGCCGCCAATAGCAGATGCTGAACCTCTTCTGGATTCTTCAACAGCCTTACGAGCCTCGATCTGAGCCTTAGCTGCAGCCGCACGCTCCTTGGCGTAACTTACTGAATTGGTAGAACCATGTCCGGAACCGGACATTTCAACAGCGGGAGTCCCCAGCTTCCCGTCGTTTTTCCCCTTAAATACATCTAAAATACCAGCCATGTGTTGTCACCCCTCGAACACTTAAAAGTAAAAACCTACTGATATTTGTATTATACTTTGTAAACAATTTATTTCAAGTCTGTTCCCTATTTATTACAACAATATGACGAAATTTTGATATGCAAATTAAACGATTTTTGACATTTGGCAAGTGCAATTTATGAATTGATTTGCGTCAATATATTGGAAAGCTTTTTTAACTATTTCCCAACATAGAATCGTTCACCGTTATTGTGTTACATTATTTTTTGTAACCGACCATATTGGAGGTTATGGAGGAGATAATTACAAATGACAGGGATTTACGACTGCTTTGGATATGGACCCGGCTATGATGTGTCTTTCGAGGAAAGATACAGTCTTATCAAGGAAGCCGGATTTGATTGTGTAATGTTGTGGTGGAGTGACAAATTCGGACGCGGAGAAGGATATCAGAAAGATGCTGATCTGGCGCGAGATGCAGGACTTAAGATCGAAAATATGCATGCTCCTGTTCATGAACAAAATGATCTGTCTGCTGATAATATGCAGGGTAAACACGTATTACATGATTATTTGCAGTGTGTTGAGGACTGCTTTGAACATGATATTTCAACTGTAGTAATACATTTGCCGGATGATAGCTGTCCGCTCAATAAGATCGGAAATGACAGGATTGATAGGATGGTTGATAGAGCAGGGGAACTGGGAATTAATGTAGCATTTGAAAATCTTCGTAACATCCAAAACCTTACTTCTGTTCTTGATCGTATTGAAGTTCCTCATATTGGGTATTGCTACGATAGTTGTCATCATATGAACTATGCTCCTGATACGGATCTACTGAAAATGTACGGACATAGGCTCAAAGCGATACATCTTCAGGATAATGGCGGGACTCATAATCAACATCAATTGCCTTTTGACGGCAACATTGACTGGTCACATGTTATGGGAAAATTAAAGGAGACCGGATATGACGGAGCAATAACACTTGAACCGATGAACTGGGATTATACTCATTTAGGTATCCGGGACTTTTTGAACTTGGCATATGAAAGAGCAAAAAGATTGGAACAAATACTTTCGTGACGGCTTATAAATTTCTTTAACATTCATTTGCGAAATATGAAAACTCCACTTGTACGATGTAATCATAAACGAAAGAAAATCGTGGAATTGGAGTTTAAAAATGAGTAAAACGAATAAAGATATAACTGACAATATATTTTATAAAATGGGCATGGTGTTAGGCATTATCCTATGCATAGTTCTTTTACTTGTCGGACTGGTCAAAGCCGATACAGCGGCATTGATAAGCTCCATCGTCTTAGCTTCGGGAATTGCAGTAATTATTGGAGGTCTTCAGTTCGATAAGGGAGAAGAATCATAAACGGAATGACACCTTGAACTTAATCGAATTTGGCTTATCCTTTTTTGCAGAGATCTTGCCCTTATGAGCTTCGACTATGGCTTTAGCTATAGAAAGCCCAATACCGTGGCCGCCTGTCTCGGAATTTCTGGACGAATCAGTTCTGTAGAATCTGTCGAACAGGTTCTTGAGATTAGCTTCACTAATGTCATCTGAGGTATCGTTAGAGACTTCGAGCCTTGCATATCTGTCGTCTTTATAACATCTTACATAGATCTTCTTTCCCTCAGGACAGTATTTGACTGCATTATCCAGGAGGATCGAGAGAAGCTCATATATCGTTTTCTTGTCGCCGTTTATATGAATGTCATTTGTGATGTCGGTCTCAAGATCTTTCTTTCCCGCATCAGCAAGGACCTTGAAAGAATCGGCCTGATCTTCGACAAGACTTGAAAGATTTATCTTTTCGAAAACAAGTGACGAAGAACCTTCTTCCATCTTAGTGAGGAGAACGAGTTCATTAGTAAGTTCGGTGAGTCTTTCGGTCTGTTTCTTTATATCGGTAAGCCATTCATTCTCTTCGCCGACCTCAGTCATGAGGACATCGGAATCAGCGTTGATTATCGCAAGAGGTGTCTTTATCTCATGACCTGCATCAGTGATAAATCGCTTTTGTTTCTCATAGCTTTCAGCGACAGGCTTGACGGCCTTTCCGGATATGAGGAATACTGCGATGCTTATGATAAGAAGGCAGACAGCAGATATTGTAACGCTGACTGCGAGGAAGTTTCTGAAGTTTGAAAGGCTCAGACCGCAGTCGACGAACACTACGAGGACGCTGCCGTCATCGTTGTAGCGTAGCACAGAGTATCTGTAGTCACCGATAAAACCCTTGGTCTTGCCGGAATTTATGACTTTTGATGCATAACTTTCGGCACGGGAAGGGGATACAGCTGATATCATTCCTGTATTGGTGATAAGGATATCTCCGTTCTCATCGAAAAGAACACTAAAGTATCTTGTCTCGAATGCGAGCTCAGGCGAATCGAGTCTGTTGCCTCTCCTGCCTGGTTCAGGTTCGAAAGGTTCGTCGAACATCCAGAATTCAGGAAAGGCTCCGTTATTATCTGAAAGGAACTTAAGTATCTGATCGCTCTCGGATACGATCTTGTTATAGTTGAGCAAGTTGATCCCGCCGACTAATACGATCAGGACCAACAATACTGATATGATCGCCGAAAGAGCGAATTTAAGTCGAAGCTTTTTTATCATTCATCTATCTCCAGCGAGTATCCCGCATTACGTGTAGCTTTTATCTTTACGTTGGCATCTATCTGGACAAGTTTTTTTCGGAGGTACGAAAGATTGGTCCATACTATGTTGATATCACCGTCGAAGTCGAGACCCCATACTTTATCCATGAACTTCTCGGTTGAGATGAGTATTCCCGGGTTAGACATGAGATATTCCATCAGCTGGAATTCCTTGGCTGCGAGCCTGACCGAACCTTTAGGTGTCGAGAGCTCGAACGTACCTCTGTTGAGAGTCAGATTGCCGTACTTGAGATTGTTGTCGGCAACAGCTGTCATTGTCCTCGTGATCGCTCTGATCCTGGCAAGAAGTTCCTTAGTATCAAACGGCTTAGTCAGGTAATCATTGGCTCCAAGATCCAATCCCTCGACTTTGTCATCGATCTGAGACTTGGCCGTGAGCATCAGGACAGGTACCGTTATGCCTTTGGACCTGATCTTCTTCAGCACTTCGAATCCGTCCATCTTCGGCATCATGACATCGAGGATCACACAGTCATAATCGCCTGTCAGGATATAAGATATAGCTTCTTCTCCGTCGAAAACAGCATCAACGGAATAGTTGTTCTTAGTAAGGATCGCGACCAATGCCCTGGACATTGATTTCTCATCTTCAGCTAACAGTATTCTCATATGCAGCGCCTCTTGTTCATGATATGACTTGATTATACATCAACCTCTGGGACCGCGTCCCTGTCCGTCAGGATTTCCGTTTGGATCACCACCCATTGGACCTCCGCCCATCTGTCCTCCACCCATAAACTGATTAGGGATAGTAGTTGTTTCTTCACCGTTTATGATAAGTGTACCACCGTTAAAGGTTGCTGTTCCGTCATAGTCACAGGTTGACTGACCGTCTATGCTTATCGTTCCACCGTTGATGATGATGTCTCCGTTTGAATCGATACCGTCTGTATCGCCGGCGCCCATCGTTATCGTGATAGTACCTCCGTTGATCTCGACATAAGGGCTGAGCTCTTCGATCTTGTGAGCTGCGTTGATGCCGTCATCTGAAGCGCTTATCGTGATATTGCCGTCGTTGATGATGATCTGTGTTCCTTCAAGACCCTCTGCAGCCGTAATATCGAAAGTGCCTGCATCGATCTTCAGGATACCGTCAGTATGGATCGCATCATCACCTGAAACAACTGTGAATACACCGTTTGTTATCGCGAGAGAATCATTGGTATTGATACCATCTTCTCCTGCTGAGATGCTATATGTTCCGCCTGTGATCACCATGTCGTCCTTACATACGATCGCGTGTCCTGCAGGTGAAACGATCTCAAGAGATCCGTCTCCGTTGATCGTAAGATCTGTCTTACAGTAAATGACAGAATCAAGCTCTTCATCATCGACCGTTGAGAATGTTCCGCCGTTACTTAAGACATTGGTTCCTTCCAGTGTGATATACACTTCGTCAGCCGACTTGATGAAGATCGCGGAATTCTCAGGATTTGCGATCGTTACATCTTTCAAGATCAGGTGTACGTCCTCGTCTTCAGCTACGTCGATGGTGATCATTCCGTTTGAAGTAGATCCTGTTATGAGGTAGTTTCCTCCTTTGGAGATCTCCAATGTTCCGTTCGAATCTGAAAGTTCAATAGTCTCTGTGTCGCTTAGGTCATAAGTCGTATCAAGGTCCTTATCCGAGATGCTGAGCTGAACTGTCTCAGCTCCGTTTATCGTTGCGCTTGATGTTGTTGTATTTGTAGTAGTTGTCTGAGCAGTGCATCCTGCGACAGCAAATGACAGTACCAGTAAAGCTGAGAGTAACTTCTTATTTTTCATGTGTAACATCTCCCTTCGTTATCAGAGTTCCGGTGATTCCTTGTGTTCCAGGATCGACATGCTTATCTCGAGATTGCCGTTCCTGCAGCGGAGCTTATCTATAAATTCTTTCTCTATCTCTTTTGACTTAAGTACTATGTCGTATGAAAGCTTGAACATCGATCCCAAGTTGGATGTTTTCGATGAGAGGAGAGTGTGCTCTGTCGTATACTTCTCGAAAACTTCATCGAACACTCCGGTGTAATCGAGATCTTCAGGGATCGTGATCCTGAGGTTCTTGTGAAGACCTTCGTCCTTGCGCTTTCCAAGATCCAGGATCTTGCAAAGGATGATAGCGCATCCGATCACGAGGATGAATATGAAAGCATAGATTATGTATCCCATTCCTGCGAGAAGTCCAGCTGTCATTGCAGTAAAGAGTGTTGCGATCTCTCTTGCGCTTCCCGGAGCCGATCTGAACCTTACGAGGCTGAAGGCTCCCGCTATTGCAACACCTGCTCCGATGTTCCCGTTGACTGCCATTATGATCGTACAGACGATAGCAGGCAGGATCACGAGTGTTGCGAGGAAACTATAGGTGAATTTGTTCTTATACATATGGATGAGTGACAGGAGAAGTCCCATAACAAGCGATGAAGCTATAGGGATCAGGAAAGCCGTAAGGCTGATGCTCGTGTTACCCATGAGGTAGCTTAAGATGTTAGGCATAAAGAAGTCCTCCTTTTTCATTTTCGTCTTCGCTCTTAGGTGTCATCTTGTTCATGTAGTACATACCGTATTTTGAAAAAGATGTCTTGCGTATTCCGTTATCATTAAGGAATCTTATGAGCCAGGTCGGCATTGCTCCGGATACTTTTACTTCCAATACGGTAAGATCTCTGTCGATTATGTTCTCTCCGTAGACTCCGTTCAGAAGAGTGAGGTCATAGTTCCTTGCGATGAGGTTGGAATCGAGAGTGACCCGTAGGTCACCAGGCTCTGTCGGATAATATGCTTCTCTCTCGTAAGACAGGAATACAGCTGGTTTCAGGCCTTCATAGTAGTTCTTGAAATATTCGATCTCGTCAGCGATCTGTGAGTTGACCGGTTGAATTTTTCCCTTTACGAGCCAGTCTGTTGTGATGTACTCAGGAAGGGCGATCCTTCTTTTATATACTATAGATTCATACTTCTTTTTAAGTTCAATAAAGACATCGTCAGTCTTTGTTATCCTGCCGTAGCTTCGTACGCGGAGCTTCTCTTTGTAGATCGGCTTATCAAGTGAATTTCTTATCAGTCGATAGTCTTCAGTATCGTAGTAGATATTTCGGATAGTCGTATGACCGTATTTGTCGATCTTCATCTTGCCGACCATGAGATCACAGAGCGCTTTCCTCTGTTCTCTGGTGAGAATGTATTTGATCTCATATCTCTCGAAAGTGTTGATGTACGTCATTGTCTTATCCTCCGTTCTTGAGAGGAGTTTACCAAGCGTACCTTAAACTTAACTTAATGTGCTGTGGCGAAAATCAGGCACAATAAAACTCCGGGTGTAAAAACCCGGAGTGTTTCCATTGGTTCGATCTTCCCTTTGTAAGAGTGGTTACTCATGCCCCCCAAGAGATTTTCACTACCTTAGCCCTTTTCGATCGCACTTTGATTATACACCCTGTCAAAAAAATTTGTGAGAACAAATTGTAAACATTTTTTAATTTTTAGCGACATTTTTTGTACTACTTGCCATTGTACTCATAATCCTTGGTCTCATAATAATCGTATCGAGAATAAGAAAATCTTCCATGCCGTGATATAATCTTCATCAAAGGAGAGGAACAGCAAAAAGGATATGAAAGTTCTTATAGTTCCAATGGCCGCTATGGCAGAGACAGGCGGTCCTTCAACGAGGTGCAGATCACTGGTGTCCGCTTTTTCGAAAGCAGGCATCGATGTTGCTACATGCATGGCTGAAGATCTGAACTACAAGAAGATAGAAGGTATCAAGAATTATTACCTGAGTGTTCCAATGCCGTTAGGTCTTCCTGCTTTTATTGCGAAGAAGACATTTCCTATGGCCCGTAAACTTGGGCTTACTACTCGAAAAAGTGTGAAGAGCTTTGATCAGGTCCTTTATTATACGGGTAATCTCGATCACGGTTATCTTAAGAAAAGTGTGAGCGATATCAGGGAGGCAATAAAAGAATTCGATCCTGATGTTGTCTATAGTGAATTCAATATATCAGCCATGATCGCTGCTAAGCTTGAAGGCAGGGAACTATTTGCTACGACAAGTTATCCTACTCAGCACGAGTATGCTAATGAGCCCGGCCTGGCCAAAGGACTTAACAGATTCCTAAGGGATAATGATCTTCCTGAAGTTGAGTCAGCATTGAAACTCATCGACATGGCAGACAAGACATTCTGTCCGGGCATAGAAGAACTTGAGCCGATCTACAGAGAGAATATATATTTCTGCGGATCGATCAAGAATGTCATAAGGGAAGATAAAAAGAGAGACAAGATCCTTGTTTATATGGGAAATGGAACAGTGTCTCCTAAGAAGATGCTGAATATATTGAAGAAGTCTTTTTCCAAAAGTGAGTATGAAGTCTACTTTGCATCTAATGCTCTTAAGAGTGCCGATATCGGTAACATCCATGTCGCACCCTTCTGGGATTTTAACAGCATGCTGGATGAAGCAGTTCTCTATATCAATCACGGCGGTCAAAACAGCATAGTTGACGGACTTATCCACGGCGTTCCTCAGCTGGTTATTCCCGGAAAGATCTTCGAGCGAAAGTATAACGCGATGAGTATCTCAGATAATAATGCAGGGATCTTTCTGTCTGCTCATGATCTTGAAACAGAGAAGTTTCTTATCACCTGTAAGGAACTGATAGATTCAAAAGAAGTCAGAAGACATGCGAAAGAATTGGGAGATAAGTTTCTTAGTGCCGGCGGCATAGATATCATCATCAATGAATTGAATAATTGATATCAGGATGCAATAGTAGTGCCTATTTGTAGATAGTTAAAAATAGTTTACTTTTCGAAAATCTGTGTTACAATTGCGAATGGAAGATGAAATGAATTGAGAGAATTGTTGTATGCGATTTTCCCAGTGTGTTTTAGTTTTCCGATTTGTGGGTTTGTTATGTGTGATAAAAAACACAAAATCGGAGGTATATGATGAAATTTTTTCAAAAGGCGGTGTCAGCGCTCCTGACATCAGTTATTGTGTTGGGCTGCGGTTCAGCACTTCACGCAGATACCGGTAAAAAGATCGAGATCTGCGATGAGAATTTTCCTGACAAACGATTCAGGGAATTTGTAAGTCTCATGTATGACAGAAACTGTGATTGGTATCTGGATGATGATGAGATCTCTCGAGTAACTAAAATTGAGTATGATGGTACTCAATATTTGACGGACAGAGTGATCAAGGCCAAGTCGCTTGAAGGACTTCAGTATTTTACAAGTCTGCAATCGTTGCATTTGAGCAAAGCTAAAGTCGAGGTTCTTGATCTGACACAAATGGCAAGTTTGACAGATGTTATGTTGATCAATTGCGAAGAACTTAGGACCATTCGTATCGGAAGTAGTGTTCAATCATTCAAAATGTCTGATTTTGATTATATCGACGAGTTAGATTTCTCGCAGGCATACAATATGACTTATCTTGAGCTGCTTCCAACGGATCACATCTATGCAAAGAATGTTCAAACTTCTCTGGATTTTTCTAATTGCCATAAATTAGAGAAAGCTTTATTTATGTTTTATCCTGTCAAGGAACTCAAGTTCAGCAGTCAGGCTACAAAATTATCTCTTAATCTGGTGAATACGAAGATCACCGGCATAGATTTTTCTAACTGTAAGAACCTCACGTATCTGGATATGTGGGGTGTTGAGAGGCCAAGTTTGAAACTTCCATTCCAGCTTTTTAATATCTGCAATGCGTACTATCTGGTTTCGAGCAAAGGTTATCATGCAACTTATAAAGGCAATGGTTGTTATCTTAGTTACTAATTTTAGGAGGATATAAAAATGAAAATCTTAAGAAAAATGTTGTCAGTCGTATTATCGTCTGTAGTCGTACTTAGCTGTGGCTCTGTACTACACGCAGATACAGGAATTGAGATCGACAAGAGTAATTTCCCGGATAGGCATTTCAGGAACTTCTTGCAGATCATGTATGATTGCAATATGGACTGGTGTCTTGATTCAAATGAGATCGCTAAGATCACTTCTATTGGAAGTGAGAAAAGAGATTATCAGATCGATGATCTTTATGATGTAACTTCTTTCCAGGGAATAGAGTATCTTACTAATCTTGAGACATTCCATTTAGCCGGTATTGATGTTGAAAGCCTTGATCTTTCCAAGAATACTAAGCTAAAAGATATTGAGCTTAGTTCTTGTACTTCGTTGGAGCATCTGAAGGTCGGATCTGGTGTAACACATTTATATCTTGCAAGTTGTATAAATCTTTTTGATATGGATCTTTCTCAGGCTTATAATCTTGAATCTATGACTTTGACTCCTTTTGGTATGGTACCAAAGATATTGACGAATAAGACATTGGATCTTTCTGCATGTTCAAAACTCAGCTATCTTTATGTTGCATGGATCCCGCTCACCAATATTAAATTCAGTAGTAATATTACAAAACTGGAAGTTGATGTTGATTGCGGTACAAGAATAAAGTATCTGGATTTTTCAACATGTAAGAGCCTGACATATCTGAAGATCACAGGCGAAGACGTAACTAGTATTGATCTGCCTACTCAGTTGTTCACTATATACTCAAGTAAGTATCGTGTTTCCGGCGATTCCTCTTATGGAACTTATAAGGGTAATGGTTGCACGTTGATTTTCTAATATCACCAATCACTCATAACACACTCATAGGGAAGGGGACTGTCTTCGGGCAGTCCTTTTCTCATACTCGAAAAAGCGAAAATATAAATTGTAAACAAATTGAGGCAATGTGAAAAATAATGTCAACATACGGATATGTTGTGCTAGAATGTCGAGCGGAAGATATTAATGAAGTGAGGGAACTGGATTTTTTCATTCCCCCATTTTATTGATAGTTGTTCTACATATAAGACCGCGGCTTATATGTTTGTATTACTGCGCACAAAATGCGCAAATTGGAGGTATTTCAAAATGAATTTTTTTACAAAGATGATGTCGACTGCTTTGTCGACGGTGATCGTACTCGGATGCGGTGCTTCACTTCAGGCTGATACAAGCCTTAAGATAAGCACGACATTTCCTGATGCAGGAATGCAGAAGATCGTTAGCCAGTATGATACTAATAAGGACGGATATTTGAATTCAACTGAGAATTCAAATATCAAGACTTTATACAATAAGTCAACAAATGCTAATGTAAAGAGCCTTTCCGGTTTGGAAACGCTTACAAGCTGTGCGACTATCGTTTTAGATGGCTGCGATATTGCCAGCATCGATCTTAATTCTTATCCTTTGATCCAGAAGATACAGCTCAAGAACTGTTATTCATGCACATCATTCAAGGGTAGCAAGACACTTACAAGTATCGATTTTGTAAACTGTCCTAAATTGAGTTCTATCGACCTTGCATCATCAACTGAGCTTAATAACGTGGTCATTTCAGGTCTTTTGGGTTTTACAGGTACGCTTGATCTTTCAAACCAGGCTAAACTTAAGGATGTTTATATCGCAAGTTCAAATTTGAGATATGTGAACTTCAGCAATCAGGCAAAACTTCGTAATCTTGAGATCGAGTATACAGATCTCAGATGTCTTGATCTTTCCAAGTGCATAGCTCTTAGTAGTCTTAAATATCTCGGCATTTACGACAATCAGAACTTCGGTTCGATTCAGGTTCCTGGCGAGATCTTCATGATCCTTATCAACAACCGTGTCGGTAATGTAGGTTATAGCTATACAAACGGTACTACGACCATCAAGATCGGTGTAAGATAATCAACTAGTTTTTTTAAGCCAACTCATTTAGCACTTTTATCGAAGGAGAACTGTCTAATGACGGTTCTCTTTTGTTATAATAAATAGGTTAATAACTTATATATAAGCAAAGGAGAAGATCAGATGAATTTTGAGACAGATATTTTCAGTGTATATGATAAGAAATGGGCTCTTTTAACGGCAGGCGATAAAGATAAGTATAATACGATGACAGTTTCATGGGGCGGACTTGGCACTTTGTGGAGTAAGCCGGTTGCTACAGTTTATGTCAGAACTTCAAGATTGACACATGATTTTATGGATAACGGAGAGTACTTTACCGTTAGTTTTTATCCTGAATCATACCGTCAGCTGCTCTTGACATTGGGTTCGAAGTCAGGTCGTGACATTAACAAGATGGATCTTCCTGAGCTTACAGCCAAGGAGATTTGTAACACTGTTACATTCGAAGAAGCAGAGATCACACTGGTCTGTAAGAAGCTTTTTAAGCAGAAACTGGATCCTTCCAACATGCTTCCTGAGATCGCAGAGCAGTTTTACAAAGGCGATGCAGAACATGACATGTATATCGGTGAAGTTGTGGATATCATCAGGTAATCTTTTTCGCGACAGAGGGATAGAAATGTTAGTTTACGTTAATCAGAAGAGTATAGGAAGAAATAAAAAGATAAAAACAGTTCCGCTTGAGTATGATAAGGTCCCGACCACAATCAGTGAACTTATAGAAGAGACCGTGAAGATCATGGTAGATGATTTTATTACTCGAAAAGAAACTATTAAAGAATCACCGCTTACAAGTGAACAGATAGAGGATCTGAAGGAGATCGGTAAGATCTCTTTCGGATTTATCTACAATGACAAGATGCCCGATCTTGATAAGTCGATCGAGACAGCGCTCCTTGCTTATTTTGACGGACTTGTCTGCATATTCATTAATGATGAGATACAGGATTTCAGACCTGAGAAGGTCGAAGATCTTAAGGACTGTAAGATCGAACTTAAAGAGAACGATACGATAACTTTTGTAAGGCTTGCAATGCTTGCCGGAAGGATGTGGTAACGATATGGAGTGTCAGAAACTCGAAGAAGAGATGGATAAGATCAACCAGACAGTTGCGAGAAAGAGAAGGAACAGCACAAGACTTTTTATCGCAGCAGGCATCATATTTATTATTGGTGCGCACCCGATCTTCCTTGCGATATTGAAACTTCTTGCAGGACCGGATCTGTCGGTTCTGTATTTTGTGCTTATAGGATTAGCGATCATCGGCATCGGACTAGCCGTGGTCTATATACAAAACGGGAATAAGAAGAGCATAGCTGAACTTGAAGAGAAACGCAGAGTTTTAAGGAAGGATCTCATCAAGATCAGAGACGAAATGGCAAAAGGAGATAAATGAGTATGTCATATCAGATTGGATACACCTATCATTGTAAGCTTCGCGAACAGGGAGCAAAGAACAGAAAGAAACTGAGCACTGATTTCTTGGAATTTTACACGAGCTTCGGATTTGCTTACAGGAATGGAAAGAATGGCAAGGGAAACAAGCTCTGTGCTGAATATGCAAAGGCGCTCGACGACGGCAAGCCTTCTGATTTTTTTCGAAAATACGAGAAAGAGACTAAGAAGATCATAAGCGGTGAGTATCTTGATCTGTTCTATGATTGTGTTGATATGGTCACCAGGTGGCAGATAAGTGATTCTATTTACAGGAGAAGCTTCAGGACGCCTAAATACGGATTCTACCAGGCAAGGATCGGCTCGATCATGCAGGTGTTTGAGGATATGTCTTGTACAGGTGTCGGTATCCAAAAGATATTGAAGGGTGACGTTAGCGAAGAGTTCAAGTGTTACGAGAATAATTATATCCATCGTTCGGCTGTGTCGATGTATGCGCTTGCTGTTCTTCTCGAAAGAGGAGATAAGTTCGTTGAAGCTCATATCGAAGAAAAGGTGATGAACGGTGAGAGTGTATCTGTCGAACTGATTAGAGCGATCTTGATGAGCAGAAACGAGAAGATGTTCAAGCTTTTGGAGAAGTATCTTCTTGCTGCAAGACTTCAGGAAGGATTACGTCAGGTAATATGTGAGAACCTCGACTACGGAACGAAGGAAGCATTCCTTTATTTGTTCAAGGTGATCCTTGATAATGATCTTACGAGATTCGCATCTGTCATGCGTGCGATCTCGACTTACACCGGTCTTTTCACGATGGACGAAGCTTCGGGTGACAGAATCACAAAGAAGCAGGCTGATCTCATCTACAACTGTCTGAATGATGAGAATGAGCGTCAGAGAGCTCTTAACAGCAGTGATCATATGGAGTGTTTCATCGGCCTTTGGTCTATCGGTTTTTCTGACATAACAGCGGCATTTGATAAAGCTGTCGAGCTCATAGACGGTGATGACAGGGAAAGAAGATTGTCGGCCGCATATTTTATCGCACATTCAGATCTTCCGATGAATTCATCGCAGGTCTGCACCAAGATCTTCGAAAAGTTCCCTGAAGATTACGAACTTCAGGCTGTTCTCATGAACGGAGCATATATCGAATACATCGGTAATTCGTTCAGGATGTCTTTCAATTCTTACGATAAACCGAAGGGCAAGAACTATCCTGATCACAGGGTAGCTGCCGTTTATTCTTATTATTTCGACAGCATCGAAGAATGTGAGAGAGCATATAAGATCCTTTACAAGATCCAATCTGAATTTCCTAAGAAAAAGATCGAATATAATGAACTTGTATTCCCATGGAATAAGTGTGTCCTCAAGAAGTCGGATTACATCACGAGGATGATATACTGCGCGAGTGCATGCCAAAATGATGAATGGATGATGTTCTGCGCGAATAACATCACTGAATGCGATCCTATCAACAGAGCAGATGCATTAAGATTCCTGCTTACTGAACCTCGTAATGATGAAGAGTATGAGATCCTTACAAAAGAACTTGGTGATGCTGAGACATATACACGTAAGGTAGCTAACGCACTTCTTAAGTCTGAAGCTGAGAGACTGGGCGGCAATCTTCCTTCGAGCTGCTACCAAGTCCTTGAAGATCTTCTTAAGCTCAAGAAAGCTGATACGAGAGCATGTGCTATCGAGCTTCTTATGATGATGGACGACAATGATAAGCTTGCTCTTATCGAGAGACTTCTAACTGATAAGGGCGAAGAGAAGAGAGCTGCAGGACTTGATATCCTTCTTAATATGAAAAAGGAGGATTCACCTAAGTTTAAGGAAGCATCATCTCTGACATCGCTTATCGCTTCTCCATCGACAAAAGAGAAGATCCTCATAGATGAGATCAACAACACATCAACCGGTGATGCAACAGCTGAAGAGGGATTCGGATTTTTCGATCCTTCTGCTACATATACACCTGTATTAGACGAGAAGTTCTATAACGAATGTATCAAGGTTAAGAACGAATTCCTTCCTAAGAAAGATACCGGCAAGGAACTTAAGATCTTGCTTAAGCTCGATCAGCTTATCGAAGACAACAAAGAAAAAGAATTCACATATTACGGCGGCACCAGACTCGTCGGTCAGGGCCTTATCAGGTCATATGCAGAAGGTGCGGTATTCCCGCTCTATGAGATCTGGGACAAGTTCTATGATGAAGAGATAAATGACCCAAGGCTTCTTACAAGGCTCTATCTTATGCTCGAAAACTACGGCTGGAGTTCGACGACCAAGAAGGTCAAGGGCGGTGATAAGTTCACGGCTAAATATGCCGAGCAGTTCTTTGGTGATTATATCAATTTTGATCATTCGAAGATCAAGCATTATAACGATATCCATCTGATCATCAATTATCTCTATTCTGATAAGGAAAGAGAGGACAGAGATCTGATGGAGAAGGTTGCTTGTGCGATTCTTTATGAGATCTATAAGTCAAAGGATATGATGATCTTTACTTATAAGGACAGTGATTACATCGAACGTCCTTATGGTAACTACATAAAGAAGGACAAGTATGAGAGAACGATCCTTACATGTAATCTGTTCGGCAACCTTTTCGGATACATAAGAACATATAAGGGATTCCCTTTGCACTATGCTCTTTGTAAGAAATATGATTTCAATTTCATACGTGACTGTGCTGTATATCGAGAATATGAGAGAAATACAGAAGGCGAGCGAAAGAGTCAGCCTTGTGTTGAAGAATATATGCAGGCTTGCATTTATGGTGTGATCAGCAAGGACTTCTTCTATAAAGAAGTTACCACCAAAGAGAATATGGGTTATCTTATCGATATGATATCTGGTCTTATGACGAGTATCCGTGATGATAAGCCTATCATGAACAGGGGATCAAAGTATTCGGCTATCAGGTTGATCTTCGGAAGAAAATTCGGAAAAGAGATAAGATTCTCTGAGCTTGGAGAAGAGGATAAGCCAACTGTCGATTTCATCAAAGAAGTATATGAAACCGTTGTTCCTCTTGTTATCAATAAAGAACTTAAACGCGGAGATTCAGAGACAGATCTTACTCAATATGTCAGAAAGATAAATTGCTGCTATGGTGTCGATTATTTTGTCGGTATCCTGAGTGCATTGGGCAAACAGCCGTTCAACAGATCTAAGTATATAAGTTACTACAATGAGAAGATCAGCAAGCAGGATACTTTATCTATTCTTCTCGATCGTTTGCTCCCTGATCCGGATAAGAGCATCGAGGAGACAGCTGAAGAACTTAAAGCAAAGCTCAAGGGGACAGATATCAAGGAGAAACGTCTTATCGAGACAGCGATGTTCGCGCCTGACTGGCTTCCTGTGATCGCGAAGATCATGGAGTGTGACGGTTTTGTCTCGGGCTGCTATTACTTCATGGCTCACATGAATGAATATTTCGATGACAGACGTAAGGCTATGATCGCGAAGTATTCACCTATATCGGCTGATGAGTTCAATAACGGTGCTTTCGATAAGGATTGGTTCGATGAGGTCTATAAGACATTAGGCGAGAAGAAATTCGATGAACTTTATGATGCGGCTAAATACATATCTGACGGAGCGAAGCATTCACGTGCTCGTAAATATTCAGATGCTGCGACAGGCAAGATGGAAGCAGCTAAGACACTTGAAGAGATCATGGCTAAGCGTAACAAGGATCTTCTCATGGCTTATGCGATAATCCCGGGAAGTGATAAGGAACTTACGACAAGATATCAGTATATAAGACAGTTCATCAAGGAGAGCAAGAAGTTCGGTTCTCAAAGACGTGCAAGCGAGAAACTTGCAGGCGAGACTGCGATCAAGAACATGGCAACCGCAAACGGTTATTCCGATGAGACCAGATTCATTCTTAAGATGGAAAATGATATCGCTTCAGAACTTCAGGGCTTCTGGACACCTAAGAAGATCGATGATGTCGAAGCTTGTCTTACGGTTGATTCAGGTAAGGTAAGTATTCAGGTAACAAAGGACGGAAAGGCTCTTAAGTCTGTTCCTGCTAAGCTCAAGAAGAATGAAGATATCCTGGATCTGACCGAAGCGAAAACAGCGTTTACCGAGCAGTACAGAAGGACCAAGATCCTCCTTGAAGAATCGATGGAGAGTCAGACACCGTTTACTGTTTCTGAGATCGAAGGAATGAGGAATAATCCTGTTCTTAAAGATATGGTCGAGGCTGTTGTTTTCGAATGTAAAGGTAAGTATGCCCTTATCGAAGATATCGATGCAAAGGGCGATGTAACAGTTGTTGTCGCACATCCTTATAAGATGTTTAAGGACGGCGTCTGGAAGGATATGCAGCAGATGATCTATGATAAGCAGATCGCGCAGCCTTTCAAGCAGGTATTCAGAGAACTTTACGTTAAGACTGCTGAAGAGAAAGAAGCATACGATTCAAGACGTTATGCAGGTAATCAGATCCAGCCTCAGAAGACTGTCGCAGTCCTTAAGACAAGGCGCTGGGTTGCCGATATGGAAGACGGACTTCAGAAGATCTACTACAAGGAGAACATCATCGCGACTATCTATGCTCTTGCTGACTGGTTCTCTCCTTCTGATGTTGAAGCTCCGACTCTCGAGTGGGTATCCTTCATCGACAGGAAGACATTCCAGAACATGAAGATCGCTGATGTTCCTGACATCATCTTCTCAGAAGTAATGAGAGATGTAGATCTTGCTGTTTCAGTAGCTCACGCAGGTCAGATCGATCCTGAGATGAGTCATTCTACAGTCGAGATGAGAAGAGTTATCGCAGAGTTTACTGCTAAGCTCTTCAAGCTCGATAACGTTCACTTTACTGAAACTCATGCGATCATCAAGGGTCAGCTCAACAGCTATACAGTTCACCTTGGAAGCGGTGTCGTTCATCTCGAGAGCGGTCTTATGCTTAATGTTCTTCCTGTTCATTCACAGAGAAGAGGAAGGATCTTCCTGCCGTTCGTGGATGATGATCCTAAGACCTCAGAGATCATGTCGAAGATACTTCTTTTCGCAGATGATAAGAAGATAAAAGATCCGTTCATCATTGATCAGATAAAGCAGGGTTGAACGTGAGAAACAAGCTTCTAAAACTGTCAGCAGTCTTTATCGTTTTTTCAATCCTTGCGAGCCTTTCGGGATGCGGCAAGCTCGTCGGTGTGCGATGCTATAGATGATATCGTAGAACTGATGAGTGATGATGCCTATATCGATGCTGCTGATGATGAGAAGACTGAAATGGGCAACGAGTTGCTTAAAGAACATGTAAGTTCTGGGGCAGTAGTACTTGAGTCGATCGAATGTAAGGAGATGTCGATGAATTATAAAGGATATGTAGTGTGTTTCGAGTTTGTTGATGGTAAGGAATCTTACATAATAATCAATAATGGTAAGCTTGATTGATGGTATTGAACTGAGTGTAAAATATGATATAATAGTGTAAAATTACACCAAAGGATAAGAGCTATGAAACTTTCATCGTTTATGTATTTTGCTCGATTTGGGCTTAGGACCCTAATAAAGAAATCCGAAGATCCAATCCTCGGAACAGTCATAGTTACGGATAAATGCAACCTTCATTGTAAGCATTGTTCGGTCAACAATAAGACTGCAGTAATCAGACCATATGAGAAGGTTAAAGAAGAGATGCGCACCCTTTATGATATGGGTGTGAGGATCCTCTTTTTCTGCGGTGGTGAGACGTTCCTTTGGAAGGATTCCGGCAAGAATATCCGTGATCTTGTCATCGAAGCAAAACAGATGGGATTTCTTATCGTAAATGTCGTTACTAACGGAACATATCCGATCGATCTTCCTGAGGCTGATCTAATTCTTCTAAGTCTTGATGGTGATAAAGAACACCACAACATGATCAGAGGCGAGACATACGATACGATCATGGAGAATATCAGTAAAGCAACAGCAGATAATATTTGCTTTTACATGGCTATTAATCAGATCAATAAAGACGTTGTAAAAGACGTCTGCCAGATCGCGAAAAATACCAAAAATGTTCGTGCTGTTTCCTTTAATTTCCACACACCTTATCCTGATACGAGAGAACTGAAACTCTCTGTTGATGAGAAGAGGGAAGTGTGTGAAGTACTTAAGCAGCAGATGAAGGAAGGAGCTCCGATCTTTAATCTTAAATCTGCTTTTCCATACCTTATCGAAAACAAGTTCCCGACGCCTTGCAAGCAGTGTCTGGTAATCGAGAACGGCAAGATCTCTGTATGCGGAAGATGCATAGATATACCTGGACTATGTGATGAGTGCGGATACTTCTTCGTAGCTGAATATACACTTCTTTTTGGCGGCAACATCAAGGTCATCTGTGAGATGCTCCGAACATATCTGAAATACGTATGAGTACACTTACGACTGCCACAAGAATGTGGCTTACAAGAACACGAAAACCGTTCGTTTTCACACCGGATAATGATGACATGTTGGACTTCAGAGAACTTCAAAATCTGGGGCTATATGTGCATATTCCGTTCTGCGCGAAAATATGCGATTTCTGTCCTTATTGTAAGACTCTTTTCGATAAGGATCTGTGCGACAGATATATCGAAAGCCTTCTTAAAGAGATACGTAAAGTGGGTGCATCTAACGGCGAAAAGAAAGAAGTTACTAGTCTCTATTTTGGCGGTGGTACACCGCCTCTTGCAGCGGGCAGGATCAAAGAGATAATCGATGAGATTAGTAAGTACTACAAGATAACTGACGGTATCGGTCTTGAACTTCATCCTGGTAACGTTAATGTTGAGACTTTAACGAAACTTAAGGAAGCAGGTATCACCAAGATCAGTATCGGCATCCAGTCATTCTCTCCTAAGTTCAGTAAGATCTTAGGACGACCTGAACCGGACAAAGAGAAGATCAGAGCAGCGCTTTCCGAAGTGTCATTTGAGACAGTATCAATGGACTTCATATTTGCTCTTCCTGAACAGTCATTTGATGATCTGAAAAGCGATATCGATACAGCTTTTGATATAGGTGCAAATCACATCGCGATATATCCGTTTATCGATTTTACGTTTACGGGAAGTCCGGTTAAAGCTATGCCTAAAAAGGAGAAACAGAAACTCCTTTATGACATAACGGATCACTGTTATTCAAAGGAACTAACACGTGATTCGATTTGGACATTTTCTAATGGCGGAGAAGCTCACTATTCATCCATGACAAGAGAGAATTTCTTAGGCTTTGGATGCTCTGCTACAACGCTCCTTAAGGATTCGTTTAAGATCAACACTTTCGATGTTAACGAGTATATTAAGAGAGTCGAAGAAGATAAGCTTCCGACATCACTTACGATACGCTTTACAAAGCGACAGAGAATGGTCTACTGGCTCTTCTGGACACTGTACACAACCAAGTTGTATGGCAAGGATTTCGAGCGATTTTTCGGAAAGAAACTTGGCGGACAATATGGACTTGAGCTTACTATCGGTCGCATGTTCGGACTTCTCAAGAAGAAAGGTGATATGTATGAGCTCACATCAAAAGGTGCGTTCTACTATCACTATTATGAGAATTTCTATACGCTTTCATACATTGACAAGATGTGGGGTATAATGAGAAAAGAAGCGTTCCCTAAGGGAATCGAACTGTAACCAGATAGGAAATCTTATGAGAACTATTAATCTTGAGATCGGAATGCCTAATACGCTTGATGCGATGACTACTCTGAATAATCGGATATATGCCGAGCGAGCTACACGTGCGCGCTGCGTTAAGATCGTGCATGGTTATGGTTCTACGGGTAAAGGTGGTGCCATTCGTAAGGCATGCAGACAAAAGCTCATGGAATACAGAAGAAGAGGCGTGATCAAAGACTATTGTCCCGGTGAGAAGTTTAGTCCGTTCACTGAAGAAGGCAGAAAGTTCATGGAGCTTTGTCCAGAGCTTAGGACTGACATGGATTGGGGAAGGGATAATCAGGGAATAACTATTGTTTTGTTTAGGTGAAGAATATGTGGAAAGATATTAAACTTAAGTACGAAGGAAATATAAGAAAACTGGCAGCTGAATTCGAAGTTTCAATGCCTACTGTCCTTCCTTACTGTAAGATGAAAGTCAGAGTATATGAAGAATCTAATGGCAGATTTACGGGAAGGACCGACGTTCTGTTGATCAGGAAAGCCGACGGATCGCCTGAGGGTGCGGTTGGTCATGGAGATACTGTTGACGAGGCTCTGGAAGATACGATCAACTACTTTATCAGTATGTTGGAGGAAGACTACAAGGGCGTTCCTCATCTTAACTATAACGATATCGGTTACGCGGAAGTAAGTGACTTCTAAAGGATAAGAGCGACGATCACTGAACCGAATAGAAATGACGCCAGATTCAATATGAGCGACAGGATCACAGGTGATGGTCTTTTACTGTAGAGGAGCTTGCTGTATATCAGCGCTTCGATAAGGAAGACAACTATCTCGATCAAAGCAATGTATATCGCTTTCGGAACGGAAGTGAAGCTTCCCATGACCATGTTGATAAGAACTGCCACAGGATTTGTCAGGATATTAGTTACGAGGATAACGATAAGATCGAATCTTTTTCGAATGCCTAAGATAAGCGCGCCTGCTTCTTCAATGATTAGCGTAATGATAAGGCACAGGCCAAAGGTAAGGATCAATTCTTCGAGGTTACTCATATACCCAAACATTGCATTGCGATGATCGGTGTGGCCAATACAGCATTGCAGATTAGAGAACAAAGGAAACCGTTAAGTTTTCTGTCCTTAAGATAGAACTGCCAGATTAATCCTTCGAATACGAACTTAGCGATGATAGCGATTATGAGAAAGAACAGCTTGTTGACTTCTCCCATTGCGAACATCGCATATCCTGTTGAAAGGGTTAAGACACATGTTGATGTGTTGTGAAGAAAGAATAATATCCAGTGATCGATAGGCTTTCTAAGTCCGAATATCCTACCGAATACCTGACCGTAAATGAAAGCGAAGACGAATAAGTACATGATGGTAATAGATACACCTAGAATGCTCATTTAACATCACCTTCCTCATTCGAATGAGCCTTGGCATAAGCTTCATATTCTTCTCTGTCGTTGGCTTTTCTCTTCTTGCGAAGAAGGATGATCAGGATTACGATGCTTGCCGCGGCGATGGCAAAGATAAAAGCGATCAAACATATAAACAAAAGGCCGAATACGACTATACCGCCGCCCATTGCATCAAGCATCAAGTTATACATTTTATTTCTCCTCCTTCAATTCAGGCTTAAGTACATAGTGTGCCAACAAAAAGCATATCGCGGAAGCGATAACTATTATCATGCAATTGATCAGAAGACTATCAGTCTTAACAACGGAAGCGATCACCGTTCCCGCGAAAAGCCCGATCGTCGTGACACCAAAAGCGGCGCCCGGCGCGATCTTCATGACCGACAGCAACATGCCTAATGTTATTGACATAGTCATGCTGAAGAACATAACTCCTATTAAAGATATTATCATTATTTTGTCACCGAATACAAGGAATGGCAATGCACCGATGATACTTATAAACGTAGTCTTACGTATACCGATAAGATCTGAGAGTATTCCACCAAGAGCTTTACCAATACCCAGAAAGACATATAAGATGACAGTTTGAATTACTGTCTTTTTCCATGATGTCGGAATGCCGTATCCAAGGTAGGATCTTACTGTAACGATCACAAAAGCAGCTGCGATAATAGCTCCGGTCGCTCTTTTCGAAAAAGTATAATTGAAGCCTTCACAGTTGTCATTTTCTTTGGGGTTACCTTTGTATAATGTTTCGCCAAGGATTACGAGTGGAAACATAATGATACCGAGAAGGACTATCCACAAGAATGATATGTTGGTTTTTGCCAAAAGCTGACCTGTTATAAGACCAAATGATCCTCCGCTGACAAATATGGCAACAGGTGATAATTTACCGCCTGCTGTTCGTAACGTGAGTTCAGCACCTGATACGTGCAGAAGGGCGTTTCCGGTGCAAAGGATTATGAGTGACAACCAGAAAATGAAACCAGTTGCGTTTGTGACGAAGTAGAGGATAAAACCTGCTAATAAAAGAGGAACACCGATTATGCCGGGTTTGAATTTGGGAGTAAGATCACGAAGTGAACCGAACAGGATCTGCGGAACAAAAGCAACGGCGTTATAGATCGTAGCGGCAATTGCAACTACGACTGAATCTCCGACGATCCTGTACATCATGAAAAAACAGATTACTTCAACGATGAAGTGGATCACAAAATAAAGTAATGCCGCTTTGCCGGATCTTTTTGTCATAAAGTGATCCTCCTAGTGATCTGTCTTATTCAATTATATGAAATATAAAAGGCTCGAGCAAGTTGCTCGAGTCATGAATCGGATTCATCAGACATTCTGATCATGATCTGCGCTGAACTGTCTTTATTGCCTATAGTCACGTTGGTTCCTTCTTCTGTTGAGGAAAAGGTGATTATGTTGGGATATAGTGATTCATCTGTCGGATCGCTTCCGATTGGGCGATATAAGGTGAAATATACTTTCACGTTATTTTCTTCGCTCGTGTCAGTATACATGTTGACGGTCGTAACAGAATCTGTTTCAGGGATATATTTGGATGAACCATAGTACAGACGTTTCTCGCCATCGGTACAATTGATGAGCAAAACAAAATAATCCTGATAAAGTAGTTCTGATTCACCTTCGGTAGGATAGACTATCTCATAATAAGCACTATCGAAATTATTTATATCCTCACTTAGTGCCGTATTCATAACAAATTCTATGATAAATCCATCGAGACTATATGATTCAATATAACCGGATTTATCCTCAGGAACAATTTGGTAATAGAATGTTCGTGTTGGTATAACAACATTTGTATCAAATTCTGAATTCGTGGATTCATATTCCGGACCGTTTGTTATCTGAAGAGATTTGTCAGCATCAAATCTTACGGTGTAGTTGATAGTTGAATAATCCTTTGTGACCACAGCTTCAAAATTGACCTTGTATGTTCCGTCTTCATTCACGTCAACGGATTGAATGAGCATTTCGATCGAAGACGGTGAAGTATTCAGTTTATCTGCGAACAATGATAGAGCTTCTTCATTGAAGCTTTCATCGTTTTGGAATTTGTATTTGAGTGCTTCTTTCGTAGCGGCTGATAAAACGATCTTCTCCGTAGTTTGAGTCGGAGTGGTTTGATTTGTCTTGTTTTTTAGGTTGCATCCTGATATGGCAGGCATAATAAGTGCGCATAGGATAACAAGAGCTATCGCAGTCTTTTTCATTTGTTTTCTCCTCATTCCATCTATAAACCGCTGAATCTTCCCCATTTTTCAACGATCTTTGGCTTGTTGATTATAGAGTTAGCCTATCTGCAACAGACCAAATTGTCAATGGATGTTGTGTTATAATAATCAATGTTGAATTTGGAGGTAGGTAATATGAAGCTAGAACTAACAGGAATGACAAAAGAATATGCACGTGAATGCACTAACATCTTTTTAAGAATAAGGAAATTTATCAAGAATCCTCACTGCAGGATAATTAATTATTTACCGCTATATTTGTTGTTTACAGTATTGTACCTGATGTATATAGCTCTCGCAGGATTATACCTCTTTTTGGGAGGGGATAGTCTTATTATTGCGATCCTCATCGGAGCAATGGTCGGAATGCTCATTTTTTATACTTTCATATTAGTTAATTATTTCAAGTGTTATAAAAGCATATATAAGCCTGATCGAAAAGCATCTTATATTTTTTCTGAGCAGGGCTTGGAATTTAGTGATGCGAATAAGGATATTAAGATGACCTGGGATTCTTTTCAGGCAGTTCGTGTTGGCAGATACGGTATGCATTTTATACCTAAAGCAAGTGGTTCGGTATCGATGACTTTTGATATCCGGTACAAACAGCAGATTCAGGACTATTTGAGAGCCAACAATATCGATATCCCGTTTGTTGAATGATAGTGAGGAAATGATAATGGAACTATGGGATCTTTATGATCGTGACGGAAATATAACAGGTGAGACGTGGGAACGCGTAGCGGGAAGGAATAATAAGATACCTGACGGCAGATATCATATGGTTTGCGAGATTCTCGTAAGGCATTCTGACGGCACATTCCTTCTTACGAAGCGTCATCCTGAAAAGGATCTGTATCCGGGATTTTGGGAAGCTACCTGCGGTGGCTCTGCTGTTAAAGGCGAAGATCCGATAACCAGTGCGAGAAGGGAGCTTCTTGAAGAGACTGGTATCAAGGCTGATGACTTCTATCTTGTCGAGCATTCATTTAGCGACAGAAGTCACAGTATGTATTATTCATTCCTGACGATAGTTGATTGTGATAAAGATTCGATCGTTCTACAGGAAAACGAGACAGTTGATTACAGATGGGTCGATAACAAAGGCCTTCTTGAACATATTGATTCTGATCTGTCGATCAAGACGCGTGAAGAAAGGTTCAGCTGCTATACAGATGCGTTCAGAGTGAGCGATCTTAATGGCGAGATAAGGACCGTCCTTTTTTCTTCACAGGATCTTGATTATCGTAAGCTTCAGAAAAAGACGATCCCTAATCTTGATATTGAAGCCATTATCGGAGTAAGGACTCCTATCCTAAGGAACTTAGCAAAGCAGTTTGCGAAGGCTGATGATATAGATAAATTCTTAAATGATGTTCCGCATCGCTTTTTCGATGAAGATCAACTTCATGCCTTCATAATCTCTGGTATGAAAGACTATGACAAATGTGTGTGCGAGCTTAATAAGTTTCTTCCGTATGTGAATAACTGGGCGACTTGTGATCAGATGTCACCTAAGATCTTTGGTAAGCATCATAAAGAACTTACAGGCGAGATAAAGAAGTGGCTTAAGTCAGATAAGACATATACGATCAGGTTTGGAATAGGGATGCTGATGGAGCACTTCCTTAAGGAAGATTTTAACATCAAGTATGCTGAGACAGTCGCGAAGATCAGGTCTGATGAGTACTATATCAATATGATGATCGCATGGTATTTTGCAACAGCGCTTGCTTTCCAATATGATTCTATCTTACCTTTTATCGAAAACAATAAGCTCGATAAATGGACACACAATAAGACGATACAAAAAGCTATAGAAAGCTATAGGATAACGGACGATCAGAAGACATATCTTCGAAGTCTGAAGATAAAGTGATAAAGATGGAATTGAAAGTTAAAAAGTTCAGTGAACTTACACCTTATGAATTGTATAAGATCGCGAAGCTGCGCGTTGATGTTTTTGTTGTCGAGCAGAACTGTGCATATCATGAATTTGATGATTTAGATCAGGATGCGATCCATGTCTGGTATGAAGATGAGGATGGTATAGCGTCTTATCTTCGCGTATTGGATAAAGGTGTCGAACATGAATATGCTGCGCTCGGAAGGGTAATATCAGCTAGGCGCGGAGAAGGTTACGGAGCTATGGTGATCAATGAAGGTGTCCGTGTTGCAAGGGAAGAATTTAATGCCGACAAGATCTATCTGGAAGCGCAGACATACGCCAGAGTTTTCTATGAGAAACAGGGCTTTGTGAAGGTCTCTGATGAGTTCATTCTGGATGGGATTCCGCATATAAAAATGGTGCGAAATTTTTAAACGGTTTACATTTATGTGTAGAAATGGCACCTTCTTGTGTAGTATCATAAATATCAAGATACTTTAACTTTTTTATAAAAAGGAGGACGGCGCATGGCAACATTGATAACGTATTTTTCCAGAGCTGACGAGAATTTCTTTGATGGTGAGATAAGATTTATTAAGGTTGGAAATACGGAGGTTGTCTGTAATATATTGAACCAGATCATTGATGCAGATATGTTCAAGATCGAGATGAAAAAGCCATACTCCGCTTCTTACAAGATCTGTATTGAAGAAGCTAAGAAAGATCATAAAGAGAATAAGCGTCCGGAACTTAAGACCTATCTTGATAGTATCGAACAGTATGACACAATAATACTTGCTTATCCAAATTATTGGAATACGATGCCGATGGCTGTTTTCACTTTCCTTGATAAGTATGACTTTAGCGGGAAGACTATACTTCCTCTTTGTACAAATGAAGGAAGCGGACTTGGTAACAGCATCAAGGATATAACCAATTGCTGTCCTGATTCGGAAGTCGGTATCGGATTATCACTCGTAGGAAGTCGCGTTGCCAGTTCTAAGGATAAAGTCTCTAAGTGGCTTGGTGAGAATGGAATAAAAGTGCGCTGAGGAGGAATAAGGATGGAAGAAAAGAATGTGCTCGAACTCGTTGACGGAATAGTCGCGAAGTTTGATGATGAAGAGGAATGCTACAGAGCTTCCATAGTAGTTGATAATTATCCTGTTGATGTTTTCCTTGTAGATGATTATGAAAACGATAATACGCTGGAAGCACTGAAGTTCGCGTTCAATAAGATTTACAAGGACATAGATAAGTATAAGTTTTGTGCTCTTAAGGGAATAGCTGAAAAGATCGATCCTCTTTCTGACAGATATGTTAAAAACGAGAAGTTTACGGTTGATGATCTTATCCGTTTTTTCAAGCTGACGGAGATCGAGATCATCGATCTTGTCCATATATCATTCGGTAAGCTTCCTAGTCAGCATATCGAGATGAATTTCAGGCTTAAAGATGAGTACAAGGACGGTAGCTATTTTGATGATAATATCGTTCTTTCGGCAGGAGGTAGTCTCGACGAAGGATTCCAGGTGTTTGATATAGGTCAGTACGAGATCGATCCGACGATCTTGCTCGAACCTCATGTGATCAGCACAGGTGATGAGATCGATTACTCGCCGTTGGCTGAGACCTACAGCGGTGAGGTCGAACTTCTCGACAGTATAGTAGAATGCTTTTTCGAATTGAATGATGAGCAGACAAATGCAGATGCTGCTTTCGAATTATTCGAGAAGGTCTATAAGAGGATCGATGAATTCGATCTGAAAGCTGAGAAGTTCATTAGACAGAATGTCGATAAGGAACTTAGTAAGATCTGTGAGAAGCTCGAAGAAGATCTGACGACAGATCAGATCATATCTGACATGTTCCCTGAGATCATGGTATTCGGTAATGAGGAAGACTTCGACTTTGCATATTGTTATTGCAGTGATGGAATCCTTAACATAAGACTTACTGCAACTGGAACGCTGAAGGGTGGCTTTAAGAAGTTCATCCTGGAGTATGTAGACAGATATACAGGCTATTGATCAACCCGTAATATTAGGCGAATTCTCTCTTGTGAGTTTTTTGTATTCGCGCGGTGACATTCCGTAGAATTTCTTGAATGTCTCCGCCATATAACTCGTGCCGCCAAAACCTGTAATCTCTGCTATCTCTGATAGCGGGCGCGAATCTGATCTTAAGTATTCCGCCACCTTTCTTACTCGAAAATGCATGAGGTAGGTTACCGGTGATTCTTCAACATACTGCTTGAAAATTACGTTGCACAAAGATCTGCTGATGCCAGCACTCTTGGCGATATCATCGAGAGTGATCGTCGACTGAAAATTATTCGCGATATACTGCATCATGTTCTTCAGATGCTGCTTCCTCGGATCATATGAACTGCTCTCGTCACTTTTGCCGATCCATTCTACTTTCTTACGAATGATATCCCAAATAAGGAAGAACTGTTTTGTTACTTCGAAAGGGTCATTTCTCTTATCGGGAAGGGCAGTCACGAGTGATGCGATCTCCTCCGTGCATTCGTTGATATCCCTGAATCTTATATATGGAAGTTCAGGATTGTCGATGATTGGCCTTATAGCCTGCATCTCAACCATAACTGATGAATTAAGTATATTAGGATGTGCGATGAAGATAACATACTTCGCGACTTCATCATTGACGCTCATGCTGTAGTGGATCTGATTAGAATTAACAACTATCGTATCGCCTTCGTAAAGCATGATAGTCTTACCGTTTACTGAATAAGCCATGTTGCCCTTCGTAACAGTTACTATCTCTATATCCTCGTGAAAATGAGGAACTCTCTCCCATGTGACCTTAGGCGCTACCCAGCCGTCATATATATATGATGGAAAAGGCGGGTTATCGTAATTTACGATCTCAGATCCGTCTTCTCTCTTGACAATAAGACCCATCAGATCAGCATTCATAACAATCTCCTTTGAACTTCTCGAAAAACATAACAAAATTACATAACTGTGTAAGATTGTTATTAAATCATCCAATAAACAGGGTATAAACCACCATCTGATTCAAATATACTTGCATTACAAAGATAAATCAAGTTAGTTTTGTGAAAGTTGGTGAATAAGGAAATGAGTAATGAAGCAGTCATCATGAAGAACGTCTGCAAGGAGTTCAAGGTCCTCAATCGACATGAAGGACTTAAGGGTAGCATAAGGGATCTTTTCTCTCGTGATTACAAGACTTTAGAAGCAGTTAAAGGCGTTGACCTTGTCGTAAACAAAGGTGAGATAATCGGTTATCTCGGACCAAACGGCGCGGGAAAATCGACCACTATAAAGATGATGACGGGAGTTTTGGAACCGACATCAGGAGAGATACTCGTTAACGGTGTTGTTCCTTATAAGAACAGGAAAAAGAACTGTGAGAATATCGGCGTTGTTTTCGGACAGAGAAGCCAGCTCTGGTGGTCTCTTCCGCTCATCGAATCCTTTAAGCTCTTAAGGGATATCTATATGGTTCCTAATAAGCAGTATGAGGAGACGATCGAACTTTACAGATCACTTGTTGATATCGAGCCGATCCTTCATAAGCCGATAAGACAGATGTCACTTGGTCAGAGAACATTAAGCGATATCCTAGCTGCATTCCTTCATGATCCTGAGATCGTGTTCCTTGATGAACCAACGATCGGTCTTGATGTATCGATGAAGGCGAAGATCAGATCTCTGATACTTGGGCTTAACGAGATGAAGAAGACCACAGTTATCCTTACGACTCATGATATGGGTGACGTTGATGCTCTCTGTCAGAGGATCGTCATCATAGATAAGGGAATGAAGATCTACGACAATGACATAGAACATCTGAAGAGTTATTTCGGATCTTATAGGACTCTTAAGATGAGGCTTTCCGATGATACATGGGAAGAGATGCTCATCGATGAGAAGACTACTGACATCATGGATGTCATCATGAAGAAGAATAAGGAAAACAAGATCAAAGATATAGAACTTATTGAGATCTCCACAGAAGAGGTCATCAAGAAGATCTATGAAGGAGGAGGAAAATGAACCCGCGTAGAATGATAGCGCTTACAAGAGCCGGAATAATGGAGTCGCTCCAGTTTCGTCTCGGTACAGCCGTAACATTATTTGGTAATCTCATTTACCTTGTTCTCGTATATTTCCTCTGGAAGTCGATCTATGCTTCGAGCGGTACCGATGTCGTTAACGGAATGACATTTACTGATACAATGATCTACCTTATCCTCGCGACTGCATTGTTCAATTTCTTGGAGATGTTCGTCGTTTGGGATATGAGCAGATCGATCCAATCGGGAAAGATCATCCTTGATCTTCTTAAGCCGATGAGATTTCGCCAATATACCTTCTGGAGTTACTCGGGAAGTCACGTTGTGTTGTTTGCCCTGACTTTTATA
Source organism: Clostridiales bacterium (assembly GCA_017649745.1). The sequence goes on from JAGCGE010000117.1 coordinate 39,153, forward strand.
CCCACCTTCATCACAGTGATGATCATCACCCACGGTGCGATCCCGCTGGGTCTGAATCTCCTGTGGTTCGTAATCGCAACTGTGTTTGCCCTTCTCGTTAACTTCAATATCGAGATGATAGTAGCGACGGTATGTCTGTACACCGAATCAACCTGGGGAATCAATATTGTCAAAGAGACAATAGTCTTACTGTTGTCAGGTGCCTCAATACCTTTGGCATTCTTCCCAGAGAAGCTTCGTGCGATCGTCGCTTACATGCCTTTTCGAGCTGTATATGACATACCGCTTACTATCCTACTCGAAAAGAATGGCTCAGATACGCCACTTGGACTTATCAAGCTTTTCGGACTTCAGGCTGCATGGATCGTGGTGCTTACGATAGCAGGTACGCTCTTCTGGAATCATTCGGTCAAGAAGATAACCGTGAACGGAGGCTGATCATGAGAGAGAAGAAAAGAGGACTCAAGTTCTACTTGAGTATTTATAGAAAGATACTGGTTCAGGACTTGAAGAGCAAGATGAGCTACAGAGCTGATTTCATCATTTCTACGTTCGGAATGATAATGACGAATCTTGCAGGTTTTGTGACCTTCATGATCTTGTTCCATAACTTCCCGTCGATCAACGGTTGGGACAGATATCACATGCTGTTCCTTTACGGATTCTCACTTCTGGCTCTTACGCCGGTACAGTGCTTTTTCGATAATAACTGGAACCTCAGGTATTCGGTTCAGAGCGGCGATTTCATTAAGTACTGCTTCAGACCGATCAACGTGTTCTTCTACTACATGTCGGAGGTGTTCGATGTAAAGGGATTAGGACAGCTCGCTTTTGGAATTGGAACTCTTGTCTATGCATGGAATAAGATAGGCCTTGGATTTAATATCGTGATATTAGGAAAGCTCCTGCTGTTCCTTTTTACGGCATCGCTCTTTATGATCGCGATCATGAATGCTGCAGCAGCGACATGTTTCTGGATACAGGGATCAGGATATGTAATGGTCATAATGTTCAGGTTCAAGGACTTTACGAAGTATCCTTCAAGCATCTTCAGCGGCATCTTCAAGATCATCTTCACGTTCGTTATTCCGATAGCGTTCGTTGCATATTATCCAAGCCTTGCAGTACTTGAAGAAGGCACAGTTCCGCTCCTGTCATGGCTGTCACCTGCGATAGGCATATTGTTCTTCGTATTAAGTTATCTGTTTTGGATGTTAGGTGTCCGTAAGTATGATTTTACGGGATCTTAAATAATGGTTTCCTTGAGTTTGGCGACGAAGCCGAATACGGCTTTGTTGCCGGCTCTTGCGAGGAACCTGACCTTACAACTGATCGTAATTACATCATCAAATGGCGCGTCGAAATCAACCCTCTCACCGGTAAGTTCTGATTCGGCGAAAGCATTCATCATAGTACTCTTTCCGATGTCTCCGAAGAAATCCTGAACATCGGAGATATCTTCGATTCCAAATGAGTTTATAAACTTCAGATAAGCATCATTGTTGTAAAGGAATCTTATCTCACCTGTGTCATAATCCATTTCTAGAAGAGTGATAGGAAGACTGTTATAGACTTCGTATGCAGATCTTTCAGGATTCTTCTTCCAGAGAAGAGGAGTATTGGACAGGAAGTTGATCGAACTTGCCTTATCCAAATATTCTCGCAAAGCGAGATCTTCATTGATAGTGTGACTGTCATAACTGTCGCTGAGATAATACTCGGCAGGATTAGGTTTACCGAAGTAATAACCTTGGATCTTCTCGCATCCGATACGTCTCAAGAAATCATATTGTTCCTTCGTTTCTACTCCTTCTGCAAGGGTAGGGATCTGAAGTCTTTTTGACATGCTGATGATGGAAGCAACGATAACGTTGGACTTCGGATTTACGTTAAGTCCTCTTACGAATTCCATATCGATCTTAAGCGTGTCAAAATCGTAATTCTGAAGGTTGTTGAACGAACTGTAACCTGAGCCGAAATCGTCGATCCAGACCTTAAAACCGAGCTCGCGAAGAGCATGGATCTGCTCCTTCATCCACTTTGTTGTCGTAGCAACGGCACTCTCGGTTACCTCGACGATAAGAAGCTCATGAGGTATATCGTACTTCTTGGTGCAATCATCAAGTATCTTCTGAACATCGCAAAGTTCGAAGTCGAGCTGCGAGAGATTAAGAGATATCGGCTGATAATTAAATCCTGAATCTATGTCGTTTCTCAGATCCTTACATACATGCTCGATCATGAAGTGATCCAGAAGATGGATAAGTCTAACGTTCTCGAGTACTTCTACGAAAACACTCGGAGGGATCATTCCGTACTTAGGATCCTTCCATCTCGCGAGTGCTTCATAACCGCATACCTGACCTGTCACAGCTCTGATGATAGGCTGGTAATAAACACAGAAATACTCTTTCTTAAATGCATCTTCCAAATGATCGACGACATATTGATTAAGTTCATTTCTCTTCTTCAGATCATCATCGAAAAAGAGATAGTCTCGATCGAATCCCTTGCTGACCATGTCACAGGCAATCTTAGCTCTGTCAATAAGGATCAAGAATGAAGGTTCGTCACCAATACCGTGATAGATGCCTACTTTGATATGCATGTGAAGACCTCTGTCGTACTTGGCCATTGCTTCATCCAGTAAATGGATCTTCGCTTCAATATCCTTATCGGTAAGTTTCTTTGTGATAACTATAAAGTGGTCGCCGCCGGCCCTTGCAACTATGTGATCTGCGAATATCTCTCTGAGTTCATGGGCAAGTTGACGCAGATATCCATTACCGCCTTCGAATCCGAACCTTCGGTTAAAGCCTTTAAAGTTCATTACATTGATGAAAAGTGCGATGGAATCATCGGTAACCGCGATCGGTCCGACAGGCGCAATCTGAGTCATGATCCATGACATCGTGTATACACCCGTAAGCTCGTCAAGGACGCTGGGTTCATTATACATTTGACTGTTGTTCCCGATACGCTCCATTAGTGATTGCCCCCAAAATGTAAATCACATAATTCGTACCAATATAATAACATCATTTAAATAGGACTTCTTTAAAATGAAGAAATGTTAACAAATATTTTTTAATTAACAACACCCCTCAGCTGGAGTAATATATTTAGTGTAAGAAAAATATCTCAGGGCAACTCTTATGACTAAAAAAATCGTGGTTTCCATAATCATTCCGGTCTACAATGCAGAACACTATCTGAAGCCCTGTCTTAACGCTGTTTTGCGACTTAAAGGAGCATCGGAAACAGAGATCATCTTGATAGATGACGGATCGACCGACAGAAGTCCCTATATCCTTAAGGAATATATGGAAAAAGATCCCAGGATAACAGTTATCACACAAAAGAATAAGGGTGCATCAGCTTCACGTAATCTTGGTATTACTCATGCAAAGGGTAAATACATCTGCTTTGTCGATGCGGACGATCTTGTCTTGCCGATAATGCTCGAAGAACTCCTTGGAAAGATCGGTGATTCTGATGTCTGCGTAGGTAAGAAGATCAGGTGGAATCAGATAAAACAATTCTCTAGAACTGATAACTGGGATGAATTTTCGGGAACCATGGAAGAACTCGAGGAACATTTTTCGAGATACAGAAGGAGTATGCGAGGAGCGACCGGAAGATTATACAGAAGAGATATCCTCAAAAAGCACAAGATCTTTTTCGATGAGAAACTAAATTATGCTGAAGATATGCATTTCAATTATGAGTATTTTACCCATGTCAGGAAAGTGACATTCGCGGATAAGCCTGTATATATTTACAGGATCCATAATCCGGAATCTCTTTCGAGTAAGAATGCGCCTCTTTTTTTGGAACAGTGGAAGATGGAGATAGAGTGTAAAAAAATGTTATTTAATTAACAACCTTATGCTATTCTAAAACTATAAATTCAGGGGAGGGAAAAACGATGGGATTTATGGACAAAGCGTTCCAGCTTAAGAAGAATGGAACGACTGTAAGAACTGAAGTGCTCGCAGGCCTTACGACATTTATGACTATGGCTTACATCATCGCACTTAACCCGAATCTTTTGACTGGTTTCGGCGCAGAGGGTATGGACCTCTGGAACGGCGTATTCCTTGCAACATGTATTGCATCTGCTATAGGTACGCTCGTTATGGGATTCCTGGCTAACAAGCCTTTTGTAATGGCTCCTGGTATGGGTCTCAACTCATTCTTTGCCGTTGTAGTCTCTAACATCGTAGCGATAACGGGATTTACTTATCTCAAGTCATTCCAGTCAGCTCTTGTTATCATCTTTATTGAAGGTATCGTATTTCTTGTATTATCGATACTTAACATCCGTGAGAAGATCGTTGAAGCTATCCCTCTCGGAGTCAGACTTGGAATCGGTCCTGCTATCGGTATCATGCTCATGAATATCGGATTCGGTTCAAATGTCGGTATTTACACTGACAAGAGAGAAGCACCATTCTATGCCATGAGTGATTTCTTCGGTTCTCTTACTGCTAAGTTTGCTAAAGATTCCATGGGCGACATCGGTTATAAGACAATGGTCCTTACCGTTGCTACGATGCTCATCGGATTATTCGTTATAATCGCACTCGATCATTTTCACGTAAAAGGTTCCGTTCTTTTTGGAATGATCATTGCTTCTATCATCTATTGGGCTGGTGAGGCGATCTTCCTCGGTACTAATCCTTTCTCAGGACTTAAGGATGCATCATTTGTTCCACCGTTTAAGGATATGGTCAACACGACTCTCTTTAAGCTGGACTTCAAGGGATTTATTGATATCGGATGGTTCACCATAATCACACTTATCATTACTTTCTGTATCATCGATATGTTTGATACGATCGGAACACTCGTTGGAACAGCATCCAGAGCTAACATGCTCGATGATAAGGGAAGTATGCCTAAGATGAAACAGGCATTGATCTCTGATGCAGTTGGTACTCTTACTGGTGCTTGCACAGGTACTTCTACAGTTACAACATTTGTTGAGTCAGCTTCCGGTGTTGAGGCAGGTGGTAGAACAGGACTTACAGCTATCGTAGCTGCTGTAATGTTCCTCCTTTGTATGTTCATCGCACCAGTTGCGGCTATCATTCCTGCAGCTGCTACATCATCTGCATTGATCTATGTAGGTATCCTGATGCTCAGTAACCTTAAGAAGATCGCATTCGATGATATTTCTCAGATGGCACCTGTTGCTATCATGCTCCTTGCTATGCCTGTATCAGGATCTATCGGTCACGGTATCGGACTTGCATTGATAAGTTACACGGTTATCAAGCTTTGTACGGGCAAAGCAAAAGAGGTATCTGTTTTGACATATATCCTCTCAGCGATCTTTATCTTTAAGTTCTTTGTTCCGCTCTGATATAAGCGGAAAAATATAAGAAAGGGGTTATTAGTATGGGCATTGTAGAAAGAACGTTTAACAACGGCGAAGTTATCATCAAAGAAGGTGACGACGGCAGTACATTCTTCCAGCTTATTGAAGGAACTGCAAATGTTTTCGCTGACTACGGTAAGAAGGAACAGTTCAGATTAGCTGTTCTTGAGGAGGGCGAATACTTCGGCGAGATGGCAATAATCGAGACGTATCCTAGAAGCGCTACTGTTGTGGCTAACAGCAAGGTTAAGGTTATCGAGATACCTGGTAATGAACTGAAGACCTATTTCGATGAGAATCCTGACATGATCATCGCACTTATGAAGCACCTCGGAAGCAGGTTAAGTGCTATGACAAAGGATTATAACGAAGCCAAAGATCTTCTCGATGAACTTCGTGAATCTGATTCCAACAAGAAAGGATCATTGTTTTCGAAGATCAAGAAGCACATCAATATGTATCAGACCAATAAGGCAGTATTTACAGCGATGAGCGCTGAGTCAGTTTGCGAAGCATTCGAGTCTATTACTGATGAAGGCACAGGTGATATCAAGTCTTTCGGCAGCAGAGAGATCATCTTTAATGAAGGTGCTAATGAAGCTTGCCTGTATATCTTGCGTAACGGTAAGGTAGGTATCTACAAGAATTACGGTGAGAGGACTCAGCAGAAGATATCTGAACTTTCGCCTGTATCATTCTTCGGCGAGCTCGGTATGCTCACTGATGAACCGAGAGATACTACGGCAGTTGCTGAAGCCGAGGAGACATATGTTGAGGCTGTTTATGAGGATTATCTCGATACGATCATCCATTCCTGTCCGATAAAGATCGACATGCTACTTAAGCATCTGTCGTTTAGACTTAGGCAGACCAATTACGATTTCCTGAAGGTATGTAAGGAGATCACGGAGACTTACGATAATAAATAATTGAAAGGGGGATCAATTGATCCCCCATTTTTTGCGGTTATTCTCGTGATGCTTTCTTTGCTTTTTTGATGTTGTACATCTTGTTGTCAGCCATTTGGATTATGTCCAGGATCTCGACCTCATTCGTAGCCGAAGTGATTATCGTTCCTATACTCGCAGCGATCTGGTATGGCTTATCAAGATTCTGATTTGTTTCATTAAGTGCTTTGTTGAAACGTTCTTCAAACGACAGTTCTGAATCCTTATCTTCCTTTCCGAAAACAAGGAATTCGTCACCTCCGAATCTTGCACAGAACATATCATTTGAGCAGCAACTGTTTATGGTATTAGCTGAGGCTACCAGAGCAAAGTCGCCTTCCTGATGACCATAGTTATCGTTGATCTTCTTAAGACCATCAAGGTCAATGAAGCTTACGACAACATTAATTCCTTCATTGATGCATTCTTTGTATATTTTCTCTGCATTTTTATAAAAGCCGTTGCGGTTATAGATCTTGCATAATGGATCGAGGACATTGAGCTTTGATACGTGTTCTATCGCGTTGCTTATACTCATAGTCATCGTATGACAGAGAATGCTATAGATAGGGAAGTCGGTATTAGTCATGATCATATAGCCGAGACATCTGTCATCGAAACTGATAGGCAAGAAGTAATTAACGTTGCCTGATGTCTCGAGTTGCTCAGGCATGAGCATACGGGTAGGGAAATTATCTACCGATCTGCTCTCTCCGTTTTCCCAGATGAGCGGTGCTGTCATGAACTCTGAATAGAATGTCGTTTCTTTATCCAGCGCGAGTGTGTGATAATCCTGCTCCCAGTTGCTTACAAGGCAAAGTGAGTATTTCTCGCAATCAAGTGTCGACAGCATCTGCTTTAATCTCTCAACACAATCATCGATCGAGGAAGCGGTAGAAAGACCTGCTATGAGTCTGTTCAATAAATGAACGCTCGTATATGTCTGTTCAAGACGCTGATATGTGTAACGTTTGAAATCGATAATATCTTCAGAATCTTCGATATAACATCCGCAGCTTGCAGTAAATACCGGAGAAGCATCCATAAGTGTATGACGAGGTCTGTCGATCCCGTCCATCAGATCGAGAAGAAGATTACATGCTTCGATACCTGAACTGTACAAAGGTCGCTGAACTGTTGTAAGAGCAGGTGATGAGTTACGGGCATTAAATGTGTAGTCGAATCCCGTGATCATAACATCCTCAGGGATCTTATAACCCATTCTCTGGAGCTTCGACATAAGGGTAAGTGCCATAGAGTCGTTAGCACAGACAAAAGCATCAGGCATAGGAAGACCTGATTCGATGAAAGCGTCAATCGCTTTGATACCATCGTAACTCTTAAAGCTCGCATAGAAGATCCTTCGTTCATCAGGTTCGATACCGTTGTTTAAGAGAGCATCTTTAAATGCGACGAATCTGTCGTATGCCTCAGGGTTACTTAAAGGACCCGATACATAGTTCATGACCCTGGCACCGTGCTGTCTAACAAGGTGCTCGACGAGCTCTTTCATAACAGAATAGTTATCGATACTGATGTCATGGAATTCTTCATGATCCTTACACTCGAAAATAACTGTAGGGATTTGTGCTACTTTAACCCTCTCGATAACGGAATCCCTTAGTTCAGGATCTGAAAAGGTATTGGTTATGAGGATAGCTCCGTCAAAATCCGAAAAGTCAGGCAGATTATAGATGGAAAGCTCGCCGACATCATATTTGCTGTCTTTGATAATATTTCCATACGCGGCAAAATAGTAGATATTGACGTCATTCTTCTTAACTACGTCATTTATGCCTCGGATAATATGATAAGGGTATTCCTCATCCATTCCGGAAACGACTGCTGCGATCCTTTTTGTCATAATATTGCCCTTGCCCTTTATCAAATATATATTATATTTTACAACGGATTTACGAATTAAACTTTAAATATATTGTTAATCTATGACACTTATTAGGAGTATTTTTGTTGACTAATATATATCGGTTTAATATACTTCATTTCGAAAATGGACCAAAGGGGGACCGATATGAAGAATTCTAAGATAACTAAGACTGTTGCAACTGCTCTTGCAGCTCTGATGCTCATGAGTGGCTGTTCCGAGATAAAAGAGCTGATCGGCTTATCGGATGAGACAGAAGCGAATATAACTGAAGAAGAGACCACGGTAGAGCAGACGGAAGAGACAACAACTGAAACTTCTGAGGAGACAGAAGCTACTGAATCTACCACTGTTGTGGAAACAACCGTTGAGACAACAAAGGAAACGGAAGCAACTGAAGAAACAGAGCAGACGGAAGAGACAAAAGAAACTACCAATAACATTGGTGTCAACGAGTGTCCTGATAAGGCTCCTAACTACATGGCAAAGTTGCCGACACCTGAGATCTCCAAGAAAGAACTTTCTGAAGATACGATCGAAAAGGGATACGAAGCTTACTTCGATGGCGAATTGACTGATGCTTTCGGAAGGGCTAAGACAGATGAATATATCCTTGAGGGTAAATATGAGAGCGGTGCGGATTTTAAAGATCTCATGCCTGATCTATCAGGTCTTATCGGATATTCCGTAAAGGATTTCGATAATGACGGAACACCTGACATGATCGCTTACGGCCTTCTTAAAGCTGACGAGAAAGTGAATAAGAAGTCCGCTTCTAACTACTATATTCCGTTTTTTGTCTTGTGTCAGACAGATTATGATTCTATCTCGGTCAAGGATATGTTCATCTATGAGCCTGAAGACCCTGAAGGGTACGATTACGGAAGTACACACATCTCTTCTTCTCTCATTACAGATTCAAAGATGCAGTACTTTGTTTTTGACGATAAGATCGTATTCTCGTTTGCTGATTGGGGTAATGGTTTTGCCTGTGACGGTTCCTATCTCAATGCAATTGAACTTAAAGTCGCTGACAATAAGATAAAGGCCGGAAGGATCATCTACCAGTACGCAGGCGGAAGTGCTGAGTTTGAGTATGCGATGATCGATACGGAAAATGACCTTATCGCTACGATCCAGGATATGGAAACGAAGGACGATAAGTATCTTAAACTCTTCGATGTCAAAGGTGATGCTGATATGACAGTAAGTATTACATGCACGCATGATGATAAGGACATCACGATCGATTTTAAGGCTGAATGATCATTTATATAATTGAGACTAATACACCACTTGTAGCTTTAAAGCCCCAAGTGGTGTTTTGTATTAAAAGATATCAAAAGCCGAATCCGGATCCTGAGAAAATGAGGAGAATTTTTTGGGAACAATCAGCAAATAAAATCAACAAATCAATTGAATGCTCCCGCGATAAATTACTAAAATGATACATGTTTTGTTCGAATTACAATAAAAACTATTTGGTTGAAATACTTGAATCACCTGCATTTGCGGGTGATTTTTGATTTTGTTGAAAAAATTTTTTCGAAAAAGTGAAACCTCGTGAAATCGTTTGACGATATTAGTAGTGAAAGCGCTAAGCAAGGAGGAAAAAATAACAAGCCAAGAGGTTTTCGGTTCGGAAGTAAGGGATTAAGGAATAAGGAATAGGAATAACCAATAAGGAATAAGGGAATACGGAATAAGGGATAGATTCTGTAAGGAGTAAGAAGAACCGAAAGCATAATAGACATGGATCAACAGGCCGAGACCGTGTTTGTATCAGTAATAAGGGATAACATAGAAGAAAGATAACAGGAATAAGATACAAACATGAATAAGGGTAGCCTATACATGGTGAGATAGGGATAGATATACTGACAGACCGGCTCGGCAGATTGTTGATCAACCAAATAAATGATTGCAAATTTACTTTAATTCATTTCAGTTTTTTCCGCGAAAAGGACGGCTTCAGGGCCGTCCTTTTCATATGCTTGGAAGAAAAAATGAGAATTATAAAATTACCTATTGACACAGTAGGCGAATAGGAGTAATATTCGATTGTCGGTAAGACGAAAACGAATTTCGGAGGAAAGGAACATGTCAGTAATAAACATTAACAAAACATATATGATGTGTTGTCGAATGTTTAACTCCCGGGCTGATGAAGCAGACGGGGCAATTGACATGCAATGTTGAACTTGCCGATCCGATAATCTGATCATCTGTCCGGGAGCTTAATATGAGAAGCCCCCGTTTTTTTATCTTTAAATCAGAAACAAATTCAAAAACAAAAACAATAATATTTCATTTTCAAAGGAGACAAAAATTATGAGCAACTATAAATTTGAGACACTTCAGTTACATGTAGGACAGGAACAGGCAGACATCGCAACAGATTCACGCGCAGTGCCGATCTACCAGACAACATCTTATGTATTCCACAGCAGTAAAGACGCTAAGGAGAGATTCGGACTTGAGGCAGGCGGTAACATCTACGGAAGACTTACTAACTCCACACAGGGAGTTTTCGAAGATCGTATCGCAGCTCTCGAAGGCGGTTCTGCAGGTCTTGCAGTAGCATCAGGTGCAGCAGCTATCACATATGTTATCCAGGCACTTGCTGCTAACGGTGGACATATCGTAGCACAGGAAACGATCTACGGCGGAAGCTTTAACCTTTTGGGAAGCACACTTCCTCAGTTTGGCGTAGAAACTGACTTTGTTGATATACATGATCTTGATGCAGTAAAGAACGCTATCAAGCCTAATACAAGAGCTATCTATATCGAGACTCTCGGTAACCCTAGCAGTGATATCCCTGATATCGATGAACTTGCTAAGATCGCTCATGATAATAAGATCCCGCTCGTAGTAGATAATACATTCGGTACACCATACCTTATTAGACCTATCGAGCACGGTGCAGACATCGTTGTTCATTCTGCAACGAAGTTCATCGGCGGTCACGGTACTACACTTGGTGGTGTTATCGTTGAAGGCGGTAAGTTCGACTGGAAAGCTTCAGGTAAGTTCGGTCATCTCACAGATCCGAATCCAAGCTATCACGGAGTATCTTTCTATGATGCATTGGGTCCTGCAGCGTTTGTTACATATATCAGAGCTGTCCTCTTGAGAGATACAGGCGCAACGCTCTCACCGTTTAACGCATTCCTTCTCCTTCAGGGCACAGAAACTCTTTCTCTTCGTGTTGAGAGACATATCGAAAACACTAATAAAGTATTGGAATATCTTTCTAACCATCCGCAGGTCGTTAAGATCAACCATCCTGCTATTGAGTCACATCCACAGCATGCGCTCTACAACAAGTATTTTAAGAATGGCGGAGGTTCTATCTTTACATTTGATATCAAGGGTGGAAAAGAAGAAGCTTGGAAGTTCATTGACAGCTTAAAGATCTTCTCACTTCTTGCTAACGTAGCTGACGTAAAGAGCCTTGTTATCCATCCTAAGTCCACGACTCATTCTCAGGTTCCGGATGACGAACTTGCAAGAGTCGGCATCAATGATAATACGATCAGACTTTCGATCGGTACAGAACACATCGACGATATCATCGCGGATCTTGAGGAGGGATTTAAGGCGGCTGCTAACTGATCAGTGATCAGTCGCTCTCTCTGATGTTCGCAAATGTCAGGAGAGTGAAGATAGTAAGAAGTACTGCTGCTATACCGGCTACGAAGATACTAGGTCCGAATGAGAAATCTACCTGTGCCATAGCATCAGCGAATTGTTGATCGACGGATTTACTCATAAGATAATCTTTTTGGAAGCTTCCCTGAAGGCAGAGAAACAACAACAGACCGCTTGAGATAAGTCCGCAGACAGTAACTGCTTTTCTGTTGTATCTTACTACTACGAAGAAGATACCGATTGCGCATAATACCGGGATCGCGAGGTAGTACTTGTAATATACAGGTCTTATCGTCATATCCATTGAGTGAGGGTCGAGGCCGAGTATGTTGTTCTCCAACAGCTTTGCATAAGAGAGTGAATAGTACGGCAGAAATACGGTTACGATCGCCAGAATGCATGATAATAGATAGCCGATCTGGCAAAATTTTTGAAATTTTGTAGTCATAATATCCTCCAAACAACGTTTGCATAAGTGTTTCGCAAACAGTTTAGCATTTATTATACTACATAAATCAGTTTAATTTGCGAATTACAACTTTGTGAAGCCATAGACATGAGGGGGGGCGAATGCCCCCTTTTTTATTTATTTATATTAGTGATATAATCTATCAGGTAACTTTTTGTTTAAAATTTTTTCAAACATGTGAAACCCGAGCGGAACTTTTTTCGATATATAGAGTAAAGGCCGCTTAACTTAAGGAGGAACGGCTCTTCGTGATCGATGATTCTAAGATAGTCGATTTGTATCTTGATAGGGATGAAACAGCTATCAGTCATACTTCTGAGAAGTACGGCAGAGCGCTTCGCCATCTCGCTAACAACGTTGTTAATGATGAAGAGACATCGATGGAGTGCGAGAATGACACATACCTTAAGGCTTGGAATTCTATTCCGCCGCATGAACCGAGAGAATATCTCTTCGCTTTCCTTGCGAAGATAGTTCGTGCAGTAGCCATCAACAGATTGAGGAGCAATGTTGCACAGAAGAGGAACGCAGTAGTCTTGGAACTTACGACCGAACTTGAGAATGTTGTATGTTCTCCTGAAAATGTTCAGGATGAGATCGACGGTCAGGAATTAAGTAAGCTCGTAAGTAGTTTCTTAAGAGGGGTGTCTGATGAGAAGAGACAGGTCTTTGTCAGAAGATATTGGCATATGCAGTCAATATCCGAGATATCCGAAGCACTTGGTATCGGAGAAGGAAAGATAAAGACAATTCTTTTCAGA
>JAGCGE010000118.1 GCA_017649745.1 Clostridiales bacterium
TTACTTATTCTCGTTCTCACACTTCTGGTTTGCGATACCGCAGCTTGTCTTACAAGCAGACTGACAAGATGTCTGGCACTCGCCGCATCCGCCGTTCTTAGCGCTCTCGCAAAGGTTACGTGTCTCTACTGTCTTGATATGCTCCATAGATTCTCTACCTCGCTTATAAAAATACAAGCAACTGTAACATGTATTAAAGTCGCTGTCAATATTTTAAGCGCTTTGCCCCTTTAATGCAAGTTCAAAATCCGCTGTCAGAGAATGATCCTCATATCCGTGTAATGTGACTTCTTGTCCTCGAATCCCTGCTTCTTATAGACGCCGTATCCGTCCTTCGTCGCCATGAGATCGATACGGTCGAGTCCGATCTTCCTGCCGTGGTCTACGAGATCTCTTATAAGCTGTGAGCAGATGCCCTTGCCCCTGTAAGCCTCTTCCGTATAAACGCTTAGTACTTCGCCCATGAGACCATGTGGAAGAAGTACGCTCGAAGGCTTCTCTATGATAAGGAGATACGCAGCCGCAACGAGCTTATTGCCGTCCCTTGCCACAAAAGCCACAAGGTCCTTGCCGAGCTTTCTTCTGTAATAATCCGGAAGCTGCCTTCTCATCAGACTCTCGTCGCGCTCGCTCACGCTTCCGAAGTCTTCCTTCATGTAGAGGAATCGAAGTCGTATCAGCTCGTTTATATCATCCGTCGTCGCCTTATCGAAAACGATCGTCTCCTCTTTCATCTCCTCTTTACCGAGTTCCTTCTCGATGATGATGATCGACTCTTCGTTCTCGCCTATCATCTCGACGCTTACCTTACGGACAATGGTCGTGAACTCCACGTCGAAATCTGCAAGTTCCTCATAGGCCTCGTCCAAAAGTTCCTTCGATGGGAGCTTGCCGACAGTGATGTGCGGATTGTATTCAAAACCCATGTCATAGTGCCTGAACTCGTTGGAATAAAGGACGTCATGCATCTTCTTGATCTCTTCTTCGCCCTGCGTGATATTGAGGAACAGGTAATTGCCGAAGATCTCCTTTTGAATGCCTATGCCTTTCACCTTCAGCTCGAAAGGCTCGATCTCGGACAGTCTTCTGTTCAGGACTCGTTCTATCGTCTCATTGCTGAACTGTCCCTCGAACGGAAATACCAGTGTGATATGCGGCTTTACGAGCCCCGCGAGCGGATCGTACTTCGCCCTGATACCGTCGATGAGATGCATATTCTCGAATTCGGGAAATATCATTATCGTCCTTCTCATCTGTCGTTACCCTCCGGATCGCTTTTTATTGATTATACGCTTTTTTTCGAAAAAACATCTTACCGACAAAGCTGATCACAGGACCTAAGAACACTGCCATAAGGATGATACCGATTATCGGCTTGCCGCCTACGAGAGTACCGACTATGATCGCGGAAAAATCCCATGCCATACGGATGAGCATCTTCGGAACCTTAGGAAACCTACCCGTCACCTTCTCCGTGATGATCTTTGGAAGCGCGTCATAAGGCGCGACGCCCATGTCGGAGTTGATGTAGACTGCTGCGCTTATGATGAAGCACAAGAGCGCGACAAGGAATATAGGCCATCTTGTGGAAGCCTGCGTGAAGTAATGCTCAGGGATCGTCTTACCCCAGACCCAATCGAAAAAGTCGACATAATAGCCGACGAGGACCATGTTGAAGATCGTGCCGAATCCCAGGCTCGATCTGTCCCAGAAAAGGACGATCAGGAGCATTCCGACATTCATGAGAAGCTGCCATGTTCCAAAGTTAAGGCCGATCTTTAATGACACCGCTTTATTCATGAAAGAACAAGGATCGGTGCCTAAGTTACAGAGCATCAGAAAAGACAGGAAAAAGCCCATTCCGAATACGGCCAGAAAGCAGATGATTATGCGTTTTATGTCCAATTTAAATTTCATAGCCGAGATTATAGCACACGCGAATTTATGCATGTTATGTCAAATCCTTTGCAAGTTGTACAGAATTTATTTTCTCTGAGGCACTTACCTTGTATCTTTAGGCTACCAATGGAACGGAGGGTTATAAATATGTTCAAGAAGATAGGAGCGGCAACAATAGCCACATTAATGTTAACGACAATGCTCGCCGGATGTGAAGTCAATACAAAGAGCGGAGCACCAGAAAGCGATAAGCTTTTCGAGAGGGCTACTGAAGTAAAGGATTCAGATAACGGATATCTGGATTTCGTATTCAACCTGAGCCATGAGTGCGCAGAAGACGATGAAGAAAACATAGTGATCTCACCTACTTCACTTCTTTTCATGATGGAAATGTTGGGTGCAGGCGCAAAGGGAAACACTCTCGATGAGATAAGCTCTGTCATGGTGCCTGGCGTAAGCAATGAAGAAGCTCTGGGCTTCGTAACGGAATACTACAAAGATCTTGACGGCGATTCCGTAAAAGCCGGCAACATTTGTTATATCAACAGCGACTTCGACGGCGCTCTTTACAAAGACTATATGACATATATTTACGAGAATTTCGATGCTGAGCTCAACGTGGCGAAGTTCAATGATAAGACTGTAAAAGAGATAAACAGCAAGGTTGATGATATGACGGACGGCATGATCCCGTCAGCGATCTAAGATCTCAA
>JAGCGE010000119.1 GCA_017649745.1 Clostridiales bacterium
CTGCAGGGATGCCGAATTCACGTGCGACGATCGCTGCATGAGACAAAGGTGCGCCGATATCAGTTACTATCGCAGATACTTTCGGGAAGACCAGTGTCCATCCGATGTTCGTTGCAACGGTAACGAGGATCTCTCCTTTTTGGATCTGATCGATATCATTTACTGATGTGATCACGCGAACGATTCCGGTGACTTTTCCGGCAGCTCCAGGGAAGCCCTTTACGTCAGAAGAACTGTTCTTATACTCTGTAACGCTCGAAAAGAAATCATATCTTCTATTCGGATCGTTCATCCATTCTTCAGGATCGAACCTGCCTTCGATAAGCGAAGGGAAGGACGGATACTCGTTATACTTCTTGAACGTTTCTTTTCGAACAGGAATATCCTTAAGACAGTCGGCATTTCCTTTAAGCAGCTCGAAAAGTTCCTGATAGTAGAGCATGAAGATGTCATTACCGATGCCGTTTATCGCACCGGCCTTGAGGATATACTCGCGGAAAACACAGAAGATCAGTACGCCTTTGCTCCTGATCTCTTCGCGGAAATCATTCGCATGCTTGAACTTCTTGATCTCCTTATCGATCCACTTGCTCTTGGAAGGATACTTCTCCTTAAACTCCTTGAGCGCCGCTTCGAACTCGACCCTCTGATCTTCCTGCATCTTATGAAGATCGACATCGCTGTTCTTGTGTTCTTCGATGAGCTGATCAGGGAACGTAGGATCCTCATACGGACGAGGCTCCATGAGCTCCATCTCGTTCGCGCATCTGTGACCGCAGACGTTGATGTACTCTTCCTTCGTGATCTTACCGTCGATTATGTCTTCGATAAGTAGCATCGGCTTCATACTGTCGAGGATACCGACGCATCCTCCGCAGAGGCGATTAGACATGTCCTCTCCTGCGATCTTAGTGATCTTTTTGCGCGTTCCGAAAAGCGGTACCATTGCTGTTCCGCATGCAGTTAAGATCGATGCTAGACCGTCGTTTAGCTTAGGTATGAGTACATTATCCCAGTACTTAAGAAGTTCCTCATTTGTATCGATCCTCTTTATCTCAGAGATGAGTTCACGGGAGATCTTCGGAAGGTCTTCCACCATCTGAAGTTTCTCTTTTTTCTTGAGCTTCGACTTGTTCTTAGGGAAAAGAAGAGCCTTTATCTTATGGAACATCTTCTTCTTGCTGAACGGCGAGATTGGAATGGTAAGTCCTTCAGGTACATTGCCGACAAGATCATTTATCGACTCGAAAGCTTTCTGCTCGGACTTTCCGAAACTTACGAGCATCGAACACATGACAGATATGTTCATGTAAGGCTGACCGCAGATGTTGTCGAGCCAGTCGGGAAGACCCAGCATGTCGTTGATAAGTTCGAGTACAGAGAATGTCATCGGAGTAACAGGTTTCATAAAGATCTCGCCGACGTTGGTCCTCGTAAGAAGCTTATGGGAAGACATGCTGCCGTTAACTTCATACGTCTTCTTATTCAGCCTTCGAAGAGTTGTTATCGGACGAGCCTGAAGGATGTAGACCTTACCTTCAGAGACGGCCCATTCGATATCCATCGGCATGTCGTAGAGATCTCTTATCTTCTTGCAATATTCTCCAAGTTTCTTGGCATACTTCTTCATCTCCTCAGGACCTTTATAGCTGAACTTTATCGTCCCGATGAGAAATTCCTTAGCGTTCTCCTGGCCTGACACGAGTTTCTCGCCTTCCCCATGAACGTAATTTCCGACCATTTTATCATCTCTTCCGGTGATCACGTCGGAGGTGAAGATAACGCCTGCAAAAGTCGGATCAACGAATCTTTGGATCACGACAGCTATGCCCCGATCTTCTTCGTTGAAACTTTCGGTATATTCTTTTACGCGCGCGCTTTCGACTGAGGAGATGACCTTATCGACAGCACTCCTGATATCGTCCCTTTTTACATTCGTGATAGTCTCGTACTGACCAGCAAAAGACGCGCTCTGACCGTCCTCATTTATCGCGGAAGATCTGACGGCATAAGTGTATTGTGATCCGAGAGAAGCGATAAGTTCATTAAGCTCGCTTTCCGCATCTTTTTTGATCTTTCCATTTTCGAAAGCATCACTTGCGATCGCATATCCGAACGGGATCTCGACCTTCAGATTTTCGATCATGAAGGAGAGAGAAGCCGCCTTGCCTCCGACCTTTTTGTCACTCGGTATCTTGCCAAGAGGGTATATGTATCTCATGTTATTCACCAAGTAACAGATCTACTCTGAAGTCGATGAACTTTTGGAGTTCTCCGTCATTTTCCAGGTCGACTCCAAAGTCTTTCTTTATGTCGTCTTTTCGAAAAACAATGAGCTGCATCATAGTGGAAAGCTCATATGCAATAAGCCTGCATTCGGTGTCATTTTTCCTGCCGTTATAATGCTTTTTCACATAAGCAAAGCTGAAGGATTCTTCTCCGAGGTTCCTCTTGAAAAGCACGAGAGGCGTCGTTGCCTTGGTGAACTTAAAATGTTCGACAAGACACTTGGCAACGATAAAGTGGAGCTTCTTAAGAAGTTCCTTCGGGGGCAGATCTGCCTTGATGAGCTCCTCGACATTCTTATCGGAAAGGAAACTCATATAGAGTCTGTGAAAGGATGTGTAAAGCAGTTCTTCACGCGAACCGAAGCAGTAATTGATCATGGAAGGCTTGACCTCAGCCTTGCCTGCGATCTCTCTGGAAGTAACTTCCAGCGGATCTTCAGCCTGCTCCATTAACTCTATTGCTGCGCTTATGAGCTTCTCTTTTGTTAAACCTAATTTCTCGTCTTTATTCATGTTGACCTCATAATATTGAACGTGTTCAATAACAAGATAACACGGGCGGATATTTTTTTCAAGACAACAAAAAAGAACTTATCTGCGATGTACAGATAAGTTCTAATAAGACTAGGTTAGAGATTTACTGAGGCTTAGCCTTTCTTCGATCCCATGCATATTCAGGATGACGCTTATAGTATGTCTCTTTATTCTCGTACATACGTCCGTCAGCGACCTGCATCGCACGCCTAATATCAGGTATCTCGCTATAGTGGCAGGATCCAACTGCATAGTGAGCTCTGTTACAACGCTCACTCTTTGACATGAGATCTGTCTCTAGAGTCTTAAAGTCGTTCTCAGAGATATCTGGTGTGATGACTAAGAATTCGTCACCGCCTACACGATATACTTCATAATCCTTGAAGATCTCGCTTAATGTTCCTGCGACATCCTTAAGAAGGTTATCGCCTGCCAGATGTCCCTTAGTGTCATTAATCGTCTTAAGGCCGTTAACATCAACGAAGAACAGACCGAAAGGTGCAGCGATCGGTTCTGAGCCGTCATAGTTATAAAGGATCCTGTTGTTCATCGAATTACGATTCTTAACACCTGTAAGAAGATCTGTAGTACTTAAGATCTGCATCTGCTTGACCATCTGATGGTTAGCGATTTCGGAAGAGAGGATAAATGTTGTGACTTCAAGAGTTTCCTTGATCTTAAGAGTCCTGTCAGTGTCGAAGTTACATGCCCAGATGTAGCCTATCGTATCGTCGCCTGAATTGAGAGGATAGATAACGAGAGTGTCAACATAATTATCCCTAAGAGACTTCGCCCAGATAGGTGATTTTGTCTCGACATATTCCCAGTCATTCTCATCTTCGATAATAAAACAGTTACTGCCGTCAATGACCTTAGGCCATGTCTCTACGACCTTAAAGAAATCCTCATTGGCTACATCGAAAATGCTGACCATATGATCAAGACGATCTTCGCAAAGACCTGCGCACGTACGATTATTAAAGTCAGTTAAGAGGATACAGCAACTATTGGCATCACAAAGGACTCTTATGTCAGCGATGATAGAATCCATTGCCTTTCTGAAATCCTTGTTCTCTCTTAACTTGATACATGTCTTAAGAACGAGGAGAGCAGTCTCACCTGAGATATCAGCAAGCTTCTCGGCATCTGCCTTAGGAGACATCAAATAGCTGAATATGAGGTATCTGGTACCGTTCTCATCGGGAGCAAGCGGGATAAAGTAGTTATCAAGCCATGCATTGAAGAATGTAGCATCAACATATGCGTGAACAGGATGATTCTCCGTAACGCACTTATAACAGAGAGATTCGAAGTTAGGATCTCTCTTTATGTAATTGGTGTACGAAACATTGGCAACGAATTCATCATGTGACTCTACAACAGACATTATATAGGCATCATTAGCAGCAATGATCTTGATGCTGTCTTTGGCTTTTCTGTCATCGATAGATAATATACAAGCTATGCCGCCTACGTTCTTGATGAAATTACCGTAATCCATAACTGCTCCCATAAAGATTTATATATAAAAAGGAATTGATAGATAGATTATAACATCTCACAGGGTGAATGTATGACGATTTTGTAAAAAGTATTTTAGGCATTATGCTACAGAAGGCATCATCCAGATAACTCTGTAAGCGATCCTCCTTACAAGTGAATCACCATTATCCTCAAGATCAACGCCGTCAGCTACGCTTCTGTAAGCGCTTCTTGCAACGTTTGTGTTCTTGATAACCTTTGGAACGTACTTGAAATTGCAGAAGACATAAGCATGTGCGAAGATCTCGCGGGAAAGTTGTGACTCTGACATTCCGGTGATGAGTTGTTCTCTCTTGATCTGTCTAGCCATCTCCTTGCAGTATTCTCTGCTGTTAAGAGCTGTTGTCATTCTGATGTTCATTGTCTTCTTATCCATTTGTCTGTCCTCGCGTTCGTTGTTTGTTTTATGGTCTTAGGATAATCGGACGAGTTTAATATGAAGCCAAGAAGTATTAAAGAAATTATTAAGTCTTCTTTTTGATTTTGTAAGTCGGTTAGATTATTATATTTCTAGCGTGGATAAGGAAGGGGCAAACAGGGCATGAAATACGACTGTCTGATAATCGACGACGAGAAGGCATTCGCCGACAATCCCTGTGAATATTTTAATATGTTTGATGTTAAGACCAGGGCATTATACAGCATGGTCGAGGCACTTGAATTTTTCAAAGATAACGAGGCATCCCTCATACTTCTGGACATCAACTTAGGCGACGGCAGCGGATTCGAACTTTGCAAGCACATCAGAGAGACGATGAACCTTCCGATCCTTTTTGTCTCTGCTCGAAAAAGCGATGATGACAAGATAATCGCCTTAAATATCGGAGGCGATGACTATATCGAAAAGCCTTACTCTCTTGGAGTATTGCTAGCCAAGGTTAAGGTCGTTCTTAAGAGATTCGGAATTAATGAAGCTCCGTCAAAAAAGAGCGATGTCTACGATGACGGTTTCCTTGTAGTGGATAAGAATAATAAGACGGTTACGGCTGGTGGAGCAGATAAGAAACTTACCAGCATGGAGTTCACGCTTCTTGCGTACCTTATCGATAATCCGAACAGACTCGTAACGAAGAAGGAATTATTCGATAACGTCTGGAAAGACAAATTCACATCCGACGGTACTCTTAATGTTCATATACGTAAGCTCCGCGAAGCGATCGAGAAAGATCCTAAGGAACCAACTTACATAACCACAGTCTGGAAAGAAGGCTACAGATTCGTAACGAAGGCGGAGTAAAGAAGGATGCGTAAGAAGATATTTATTCCTGTCCTTATACTGACATTTCTGATCGAAGCCATACTGTGCGGAATATTCCTCTTCCGTATCGAAAACGTTGAGCAGGATCCCGTTCAGATCAACGGTTGTCTTAAGAGTGTTGAATTAAATTACGGTAACGAGGATCTGTATGACAGAAGTCTCGATTATACTGTTCTCTCACCAGAGGGAGACGTAGTGTTCATGACTTCCGAAGGATTATCTTCGACCATCAGCGCAGCAGTTAAGAACAGTGACACGATCCTTGATATTGAGCTTAACGGAAAGACAGGTCATGTCATCTTTAAGAATACGACTTCAGATCTCATCAGGGATAACAAGATCGGTATCGTGATCGCGGTAATGGTGTGCTCGTTACTTCAGTTCATCCTGGTCCTTTCTTATTATCTCTATCTTCATAAGACAGTAACTGAACCTTTCAGAAAACTCGAGGGATTTGCGTCTAGAGTAGCGGAAGGTAATCTCGATATACCGCTGGAGATGGATAGGAAGAATGTTTTCGGTGAGTTTACGGAAGCATTCGATCTTATGCGTAGTGAACTTAAGAAGGCGAGAGCAGCAGAGAAGAAGGCTATCGATGAGAAAAAGGAGATGGTCGCTGATCTTTCTCATGATATAAAGACTCCTGTTGCTTCAATTAAATCAAGTTCAGAGTTTGGTTATGAACTAGCAAGTGAGCCTAAGGTTAAAGAGCTTTTTAACCAGATAAATATCAAGGCTGATCAGCTGACGGTCCTAACGGATAACCTCTTTAATTCCAGTGTTAATGATGTAACTGAGATCTCCGTAAATCCTGTTCAGATAGATTCAAGTGTGATAACCGATATGATAGAGGCGTCAGATCACCTTAAGAAAACGGGCGAATTCACTATTCCTGAATGTAAGATATTCGCTGATAAACTGAGGCTTCAGCAGGTTTTCGATAACGTCTTCATGAATTCATATAAGTATGCGAATACCCCTATAACCGTAGAGTCTTATATTAAAGAAGATTACCTTGTAGTAAGGATCGCTGATAAGGGCCCGGGTGTTCCTGAGCAGGAGCTCCCGCTCATAAGACAGAAGTACAAGAGGGGAAGCAATACCGCCGATAAGGATGGTGCGGGATTGGGATTGTACCTGACGGATAACTTCATCAAGGGCATGGACGGCAAGATGTTCCTGGAAGATAATGAGCCGGGACTTGCGGTACTTATATATCTGAGACTGATTTAAGAAAGATTTAAGAGTTCCTTAAAGGCACTTAAGAGTTGAAAAGATACTATAGTGCCATAAGGAGGCGAAAAGCTATGACAAACATAATCAAGACTAACAAACTTTGTAAGACATTTTCGAACGGCGGTGTTCAGCAGCATGTTTTTCAGAACATCGACCTCGAGATCAGGGAAGGCGACTTCACGATCATAATGGGTGCGAGCGGTGCAGGTAAGTCCACACTTCTTTATGCACTTTCGGGAATGGATAAGCCGACACTCGGCAACATCGATTTCGACGGAACAGACATCACGAAACTTAATTCAGATAAGCTCGCGCTCTTCAGGAGAGATCACTGTGGATTCGTTTTCCAGCAGACATACCTTGTAGATTCAATGAGTGTTCTCGATAACGTACTTGCAGCAGGATACCTCATGAACAACAACAGAAAAGAGGTTGTAGCTAAGGCTAAGGAGATCTTAAAGTCAGTCGATATCGACGAATCTTTGTGGAATAAGTTCCCGACTCAGATCTCCGGCGGTGAGGCTCAGAGAGTAGGTATCGCAAGAGCTCTTATCAATACGCCGAAGCTCGTTTTCGCAGATGAGCCGACAGGTGCTCTTAATTCCAAGACAGGTAAGGCAGTTCTCGATGCGCTTACCAAGTTTAACAATAACGGACAGTCGATCGTAATGGTCACACATGATATCACAAGTGCAAGAAGAGGTAACAGGATCCTCTATGTAAAAGACGGTGAGATCGCAGGTGAATGTGAACTCGGTAAGTATGTATCAGGAGATAAGGAACGTCACCAGATGCTTCGTGATTTCTTAGGCGGAATGGGGTGGTAATATGAATAAACTGCTCCTTCTTACCAAGTCACACATCAAGAAGAATAAGGGTTCATCCGCAGGTCTTGCAGTTCTTATGCTGATCGCGGGAATGCTCATAGGATTGTCACTTCTCTTAATGCTCGATGCAGTCTCTCTTGCAAAGACTGAGGCAGTGAGATTAAATGCAGGTGACGGCTTTATCAAGGTCTATGGTGATCTCGAAAAATATGACGACGGATTCATCGCCGATTGTCTCGGAGATGATGTCGAGGATTTCGAAGTAAACAGAACACTGGGATATTCCGATATGCCGCTACCGTTCGGTGACAGTACCATCTCTAACGACGTTATAATCTCTGATAAGAGTGCTTTCGACAGAAGACTGTCAGTCGTCGAGATCGTGGATGAGGATGCATCCATTACATCCGACTATGTTATCCTGCCATATGTCTTTCATACTTCAGGTAAATTCAATGTAGGTGACAAGTTCTCTTTCGATCTTCAGAACAGGAAGTTCGATCTTACCATCAGAGGTTTTGTGATCGCACCGTATTTCGGTGTTACAAATGCCGGTAATCTCGAAGTGATCGTTGATGATGAGACATATAACGAGATCTACGAATCGGATATCGATTCACAGGAATGCCTACTCATACCTTTCAAGCTCAAGGACGGAGTAAAGGAATCCAAGTTTGCCATTGAAGCACAGAATACATTCATGTCCAAGGCACCCGAGTCTGATATGCAGTTCGCATCTGTCGATGAGGTCATTCTCGCAAGAACATTCATGTCACTCATCATCGCAGTATCCAACATCGTTACGACATCAGTGATCCTTATCGTTATCCTTCTTATGCTCGTGAGCAATATCACGAATTACGTAAGAGAGAACATGAAGACTATCGGTGCACTTAAAGCTATCGGATACACGAGCAAAGATCTTAATAAGTCACTCATCCTTCTGTTCCTGATCCTTGCCGTCATCGGTTCATTGATCGGTACGGTATGCGCTTACCTCATCATGCCGATCGTATCAAAGTTCGCGATCGCTCAGATGGGTCTTCCGTATCACGTATCATTCAATCTTCTTGCATCCTTCGTGCCTTTTGTTGCGATCGTAACTTATACGTTCCTCGTATCTGTTCTGGCACTTCGCAAGATCAGAAAGATCGAGCCTATCGTAGCTCTTCGTGAAGGAACGGAAAGCCACAACTTCAAGAAGAACCACTTCGCACTCGAGAAGTCTTCATCAGGTCTTAATCTCAACCTCGGTCTTAAGACTATGATGACAAACCGCAAGCAGAACATCATAACCTTCTTTATCGTAGGCGCTATCGTATTCCTTTGCACGATGTCACTTCTCATGTTCGAAAACTTTAACCGTAATCCGAAGTACGAGATCATGACCTTCGAAAAATGCGGCGTTTCCATTACTTTCGATGCTGAGACTAAGGACGAGGCAGCCGAATTCATAAGCAGGAACGGCGGCGAAAATCCGAGAGAGATCGACTCCATCCATGTTACTTACAACAAAGAAGACAAGCTCCTGGTCAAAGTCGTTGAAGATACTTCAAAGCTTGAAAGCAATAGTGGCTGCTATAAGGGAAGAGTTCCTGAATATGATAACGAGATCGCGGTAAGCGGAAAATTCGCGAAGGATTACGGTTTTAGTATTGGTGATGAGGTCAAGATCGTTTACGGTGACAGTTCATTCTCGTACATCATTTCCGGATTTATCCAGTCAGCTAACAATCTCGGCCGAGAAGGCGTATTGACTAAGGCAGGTGCAGAACACCTTGTAGATTTCACGAATATGCCGGCAACTTTCTGTGCTGATACAAAGGATTCAGATGCATCGCGCGAATTGATCGAGAAGTGCTCTGATAAATACGGCAGTCATATCTTGTCCAAGGTCGATGTCCACGATGCGCTCGCAGGTTCACTTAGTACATTCAGCGGACTTTCCACGATGATGCTCGTTATCATCAGCATTATCTCCGCGATCGTTATCGTCCTCGTTCTCTTCCTTCTCATCAAGGCACTGATCTATAACAAACGTAAGGATTATGGTATCTACAAAGCGATCGGTTATACATCGAAGGATCTGATCCTTCAGACAGCTCTGAGCTTCATGCCTTCGATCATGATCTCGACTGTTATCTTCGCAGTAGTCTCATACTATATTGCAAATCCGTATATGAACATCGCGATGATCTCATTCGGTATCTGTAAAGCAGACTTTGATATCCCGATCCCGGGTCTTATCATCATCGCAGTATTGATCAACATCCTGTCATTCTTCTTCGCTCTTTTCGAAGCAAGAAAGATCAAGAAGATCGAAGCCTATAACATGCTCGTAGCTGAATAACTCCCCCTGATATTTTATATCCGTACAAGGCCTGTACCTCACTGGTACGGGCCTTATTTCTTCAGAAGGATAAAGACGCAGGCGATACCTACGGGAAGAACGATGAAAAGGAACAACGGATTCATCTTCTCGGGAGAGTTGCCTGCATAACACGTTGACGGATCGTCCGGATCATAGTGGACATCGATCTTATCATGCATGAAGTGCTCGACAGAATCTTTACCTGATGCGTAGTAAACACTGCCGTTGACATCAAATCTTGCACCGACGCTCTTATACGTTGGCATCAGATAATTCTGATAGCCCGGTTGGGAATCGCAGTTTTCATAAACTTCTCCGACTGTAACGGCGGTACATTCTGAAGTTATCTTATTAGCATATATGAGCTGATAGATATAGATACCCGACAATGAAACCATGCCGAGAATGATACAGATAACTAACAAGATTTTAAGACCGTTGTTTCTCATATATGATCCTTTCAGAGTGTTTCTTACATTAAACCATAAATCGAAAAAAATGATCATTCAGGGTTGACATATGATTATATGCACATATAATAAAACCTGGATTAGGGAGTAGTTTGCATATGCTAATTAAGCATGTGTAGCATATATCGTCATCACGGGATCTTCCCCGGTATATGTTGTCGGAAACGAGACTTTTCTGCATTTAGGGTGCAGCAGATTCTCGTTTTTTTGTTGCCCAAAAGGAGGTGACTTCTATGTTCCGACAACATGATCTCAAGTGTTTCAAATGAATATGTGAAATCTGCACAAGAATTCATTGTTGACAGTTAGCATGGACTAACATAAAATACATATGAACAGATATTCATATGAAGAAGGGAGCATATGTTCATGGTTAAAGAAACATTTTTGACGGTAAGTAACGTTTATAAGGCATTTGGAGAAGGCGACAGCAGGCAGGAAGTACTGAGAGGAATGGATTTTACGGTAGCAAAAGGCGAGTTTTGTGTATTGCTCGGCCCGTCAGGTTCCGGAAAATCCACTCTCCTCAATATCATCGGAGGAATAGATAGCGCTGATGACGGTTATATCTCGATCGCAGGCGATAAGCTCCGCGATATGAATGAGAAGGCGCTAACGATGTACAGAAGAAAGCACTTAGGTTATGTGTTTCAGCTCTACAATCTAATTCCTAATCTCAATGTAAAAGAGAATATCGAGGTAGGTGCTTATCTTTCAGATGATCCGCTCGATATCGATGAACTTCTCAACACATTAGGATTGTGGGATCACAGATACAAACTTCCGAACCAGTTATCAGGCGGTCAGCAGCAGAGGACTTCTATCGGAAGAGCGATCGTAAAAAATCCGGATATCCTTCTTTGTGATGAACCGACAGGAGCACTCGATTACAACACTTCAAAGGAGATCTTAAAGCTCATCGAAGATGTTAATCAGAAATATGGTAATACCGTTATCATGGTTACTCACAATAATGCCATTCAGGATATGGCAGATCATACCATCAAACTTCGTGATGGAAAGGTTCGTAAGAACATTATCAACGACAACAAAATAAGTGCTACTGAACTTGATTGGTAAGAGGTGATCAAATGGCTGGAAAGAAGATTAGAAATCCACTCATTAAAAGACTTCCGAGAGAGTTCATCGGTGAGTGGAAAAAATATCTTGTTGTATTCATCTTCCTTGTTGCGATCATTGCATCCGTATCAGGTATGTATGTCGCCAATAGATCCATGCTCAATGCAGCAGAGGAAGGTATCGAAAAGTATAAGCGAGAGGACGGAAATTTCGAGCTTAAGGAAAGAGCGTCCGAAGAACTGATCGCAGGGATAGAGAACGGAGAAAATGCGGATCTTCTGAGTGTTTTCGAAGAAAAGGGTAAGGAAGAATTAGACAAGGATTTCGATGAAAAGTTCAAGGAAGAATTCGATAAGAATTTCGATGAAGAAGTTGAAAAGAATGTAAGAGAAAGTGTTAAGGATCTCGATCTGACAGAAGAACAGATCGAGAAGACAGTAAGCGATTCGATCGAGGAAGCAAGAGCTTCGGAAGATTACAAGAAAGCTTATGACGAAGCATACGGCGAAGCTTATGATGAAGCGCTGAACGAAGTAAATGAAGAGGTCAAAAAAGAGTACAACAAGGCAGTTAAGAAGTTTGAACTCGATAAGAATAACGAGGCAGTAAAAGGCGTACAGATCTATGAGAATTTCTTTGAGGATTTGAGCGAAGACGGCGATAAGAAGATCAGGATATTTAAGCTTCAGGATGAGGTGAATATTCCAAGTGTATTTGACGGAACTTTACCGACTGATAAGAACAGTATCGCGATCGACAGAATGCATGCGGATAATGCAGGACTTAAGATCGGCGACATGATCAACGTTAACGGAAGAGACCTGAAGATCACAGCGCTCATCGCACTCCCTAATTATTCAACGCTGTATTCTGACAATTCTGACACGATGTTTGATGCCATTCACTTTGATGTAGGTGTAGTGGTACCGGAACTTTTTGATGAGTTAACCGATGAAGGCATCAGATATTCTTATGCTTGGAGATATGAGACAAGACCGGCTGATGAGGAAGAGGAGAATGCTCTTTCGGAAAGGTTCCTTAAAGTAGTCATTACTCAGGTTCTTGCCGATGATAACAGCTTGGAAGATTATCTTCCTTCATACCTCAATCAGGCGATCAATTTCGCTACTGATGACTTCTCGAAAGACCTCGGAATGGTCGGTGTGTTCATGGATATCTTCATGATCGTTATTGCATTCATTTTCGGTGTAACGATAAGCAGCACTATAGCTAAAGAGTCTAAGGTCATAGGTACATTGAGAGCATCGGGATATACCAGAGGTGAACTGATAAGACACTATATATCTGTTCCTATCATCATTACGATACTTGCAGCGATCGTAGGTAATATCCTCGGTTATACGTGCTTCAAGGATATCGTAGCTTCTATGTATTACAACAGCTACAGCCTGCCGACATTTAAGGTTGTCTGGAGTACGGAGGCTTTCTACAAGACAACCCTGATACCGTTCGCGATCATGTTCCTTGTAAATCTCATCGTCATAACCTATAAACTCA
>JAGCGE010000008.1 GCA_017649745.1 Clostridiales bacterium
ATTCATTCTGCTGAAGGTTCATCTCGGCTGGCTCTTCTTTTTCAACAATACCTTTTTCCGGATCGATGATAGCCTTTACATATGGAACCTCGACTCCTTCTCCTGATGTAACGAGATAGACAACCGGTTTGCCGTTTTCCGTTGCGCAGCCGAGTATGTCTCTATAGACACCTTCCTCATCGCTTCCGAGCTCGACCGTACTTAATAGTTTACCGTTAAGATCAAGGATACAAAGATCGCTTATCGAGGCACTAGGATCTTCTCCTTTACCATAAGCACTTATTGGGATCATGATAAAGTCATTAACGACCATCGGAGTTGACGAATAGTGAGATATGTAATCGCTGTAATCACACACCTTGTTGACATCGATCTCGGTCCCGTTATACCAGGTATCCTCCTTCTTTATCACACTGGCTTGGTTTTTGTCTTTCTTCGAACAGGCGCATAAAGACATAGCGCTGCCGAAAAGCATGAGTGCTGCCATAGCAACACAAAGCAGCTTCTTAGTTTTCATCTTCTCATTTCTCCTTTGATGATTTAGTTATTAAATTGTTATCTTCCTGAATATTTCTCGCTATAAAGTGTATCGAGTCTATCCTGAAGTGTCTTCTCCACTTCTTTTATATCTTTCTGATCTGCAAAATATGCACCGATCTCTTCCAGAACGATCCTTAAGATCTCAGGATCAATCGACTCAACTGTTGCAACATTATCAGCGATCTTTATGTAGTTTTCGATCATCGCATCATCAGCCAGATAGTAGCCGTACATAGCTGCTTCCGCTTCAGTTTTATAACCTGAACTTTTAAACTCTTCTTCAAGTCGTTTCGACGTCTTTTCGAGTACAGGCTTTAATGCTTTTCGATTAAAAGGATTGTAGAGGTTATATTCCTGTACCTCTTCGGAAAGGAGCGTCTTTATAAGCTCGATGCAACCCTCTTTACATGAGGTCATGGAACTGACTGACAAAGTGCTTATAAGGTCAGCGCTGACTCCCCTTCCATCTGAGGAAGGAATTCCAAGCATAGTTGCATCTTTGTATCCTCCCAGCATCCAGGCAAAATCATAGGTGGACAACCACTCATAATCGTATTTCGGCTTAGGCGGCGGACCGCTCGTATAAAGCGAATCATCATAAACCGGTGCATACTCCGGAACATCCTTGAAAAATTCGCAAAGTTGTTCGAAAGATTCGTTCGTGATATCGATCTTTCCATCCGTAAACCAGATATCGCTCATGCATGAAAAACAGAGCTTAAAATAATAGTTTCTGTCGTACAGTTCCGATATAGCATCCGTGCCGTTTCCGACATCTGAAACGAAGCTCTTATACTCATCGAAAGTAAGTCCCTTCTTACCTTCCGGAACGTTGCTGCCACTAGTGATAAGGCCACATATGGAAAAGGCTGTAGGAACGCTGAATAAATGTCCGTTTTGTGACATGCTGTCGGTTACAGTTGTATAGTAAGTTTCTTCATCCAAAGTAAGTTCTTTATTGAGGTCAATGAAGTAATCTTCAGACATTACACTCCAAAGATCATAGACATCGAAATAGATATCCGCAGAATCAGATGAAGTTATATCTTTTGCTATCGCTTCCTGGCGTTCTTGAGAAATCTCATTCTCTCCAAAGTATGAATCGATATCACTTCTATATCTGACAAAAAACTCGCCGTTTTCCTGATTAAATTTCTTTATTCCTTCACCTGACATCGTATCGAGCATACGAACAGGAGCACTGGCCGTTATAACAGTTTTTCCTGCATTAGGATTTGTGTCTTCCTTTTCGACAACGATTATCTTAAATCCTTGAATTCCGTTATTCATTAAGACGATACGGGAATCATCTATATACAACATCTCGGATTGGAGCAATGTTGCTATGTTTCCGTAGCAGTCGTTGAACATAAAATACGGTTCATCATCAACATAGATACCATCTGCCTTTTTGCAGTATGTCCTCCCGTCATTTCCTCCGAGTTCAGTAAAAAAATTATCATAATGATCGAATGTAACCATTCCCGTAGATTTGATCTTTCCTTCTTCAGGATCAAAGAAATACACATTCGACTCAACGATCAGTTCATAACCTGAATCTTTCGGTGATGCTTTACTGATATAAGCGGAAGCTTCCGTGATATCTCTTGATGCAACTATCTCTCCGTCCTTTATTGCAATGAGCGAATTAACATCTTTTCCCTGTGTCGTAGCGAAAACATAATCTCCGCATGTCCTGCATTCACAGATATCACTGGACTTTATTCCAAGATCAGCTTCCTGAGGTTCTTCCAATTCACCTGTTGTTTCATTGCAGGCTGCCTTGAAGATCTTACCGTCACTTCCATAGTAAAAGACAGGTCTTTCATCCTCTTTAGCTACAAAAAGAAATCTGCTGT
Source organism: Clostridiales bacterium (assembly GCA_017649745.1). The sequence goes on from JAGCGE010000008.1 coordinate 2,400, forward strand.
TAGGAACTTTATCCGATATCTCGATCTCATTTATCAGATTGCCTTCCATATCGAAGATACATATCGGATCATGAGGTTCATAGGTATTCTTGTCAGGATCATAATTGTTAGCAGAATAGCTTACTATGATGTTATTACCTGTAACTATCGGATCATTGAAATAGTAACCTGAATATGATCTTGCATTGCTCTTTTCTTCCAAGCTGAAATCCGTATAACCAAACCACGGATCAGCTTCCTCAATGATAACTTTTGCTCTTTTCTCCTGCTTGTTACAGCCGGTGAAAGCGATCATTGTTCCTGTTACCATGATCAGAGCCATAAATACAGCGAAAAATCTTTTCATCTTCATAAACGATCTCCTAATTTACGGGAGGTCAGTTTATGACCTCCCGTCCCTCTATGCATTATCCTTTCTCATTGTAAACAGTTTGAACTCTATTTTCGAGAGAATCAAGGAATGAATCCATGTCCTTCTGACCTGAGAAATATTCTCTTGCTTCTTCAGCGATGATCGTAGAAACGGCGCTGTCAAAATACTTCGAAGATTCAACATTTTCGATCGTTTCTGCGAATGTCTCCTTGATGCCGTCCTGTGGCTTACAGATTTCCATCATGATCAGATCATTAGGAGTGTAATAACCCATGCTCATATACTTATCATATGTCTTGTTCATCTTGTCGACTGTATCATCGATAAGATAATCCAGAGCTTCCCTGTTGATCGGGATCGCTGTACTAAGTTTCTGGATATCGGTACCAAGAAGAGTCTTGATGAATTCAACGCATGCTTCTTTATTATCAGATGACACATTGACACCTACAGTCATAGATGAATAAGCAGAACAGCTGTGTCTGTCAGTCGAAGGCACTCCGAGAAGGATAGGATCCTTAAAGTTGACCGCGTCTACGATCAAGTTCGAAATGCTGTAAACTGTCGTATATTTAGCAGGTGCATTGGCTCTTTCGATCATATAATCAGAGTCATAGTAAATTATGCCGTCATCATCCTGGAGTTTAGCCTGTTCAGGAACATTATCCTTGATATATTCAGCAAGTTGTCTGAAGGAATCCTGATGGAAATCCACTTTACCGTCATTTATGATCTCGTCTGCAATAGTGAAAAGACACTCATTAAGATAGTCCTCTTTCGAATACATATCACCTAACGGATCCGAACCATTACATACTTCATCAACAAACTTGCTGTACTCATCAAATGTAAAGCCTTTCGCGTCACCAACATACTTTTTATCTGTCAGGATTCCTGATGCGCAAAATGAAAGTGGCAGACAATAAAGCTTGCCGTTATTCTCCATCTGCTCGGTAACAGTCGTGTAGTATACGTCAGGAGACAGGTCGATCTCTTTTTTCAGATCCATCAGATAATCGTCGTTATCGATACCTGAGATGCCGTCACATCCGAAGATAATGTCAGGGGCATCAGCTGACATAAGATCCATCTTAAAGCTGTCCTCATATTTGATATAACTGTCATCATCACCAATATCGAAACCTTCCATATCTGTGATCGACTTGCATGATGTTCTTACAAAATACTTGTCACTCTTTTCGTTAAACTGTCTTATGCCTTCAGCAGTCATCTCATCAACATTATAGTATGCAGCTGTCGCATTAAGGACGACCTTTCCTTCATTAGGGTTCTTATCCTTCTTCTCGAGAGTAATGATATAGTACTCCGGCTCATTTTTGAGCTGGTCAAAATTTTGCTGGTAAAAAACCATATTCTTCTCATTTGCAGAAAGAAGTTGTGATTCAGCAAGGTACGAGATATTCACGTCACTGTCACCGTACAGAAAATAAAGTTCATCATCAACATATACACCATCACGCTTGGCTGTATATGTCTTACCGTCTTCGCCCGTTATCTCTGACGAACTCATGTAATAGATAACTTTTGACTCAGTTCTATTGACCTCTTGCTTGTCAAAGTCGATCTCAAATGTGTTAGAACCAACATCGTCAAAGATATCTATCTTAAGTTTACCGTCTTCCATCGTAGCATTAGTTACGTAAGGGTAATCTGTCTTTACATCATTCGATATATCTTTTTCGAAAAGCTTCTCTCCGTCCTTGAAGAAATATAAGAATACACCGTTGCTGCTTCCTTTTGCGATGATAGAATACTCATTAAAGAATGTTACGTTTCCAACATTCTCGCCTGCTTTCAGATCAATATCGACATTCTCCGGTGAACTGATCTCACCTGAATCAATATCGACAGTTACTTTGGATAATTCAGTTTTTCCGGACATATAATCAGATACTGAAAAATATACTGCTACTTTACCTGCTTCTATTGTGGTTCCGAACAGATTAGTGTATGAAGAACTTGATCCGGTGTTGGAAATAACTGATGACATGTCGATCTCTTTCTTAAGATCACCATTCAGATCATAGATATAAAGAAGATCATCATGGTAATAATTTCCGGTATCAGGATCACTTCTGTAACCGGTCATTGAAGCAATGATGTAATCGCCATTTACCTGCGGATCGTTGAACAAGATATTCTCATATTTATCCTTATCCTTTACACCATCCATAAGGTTAACTCTTTTTCCGGAAAACCATGGATCATCCGCCTTTACTACAACTGCATCACTGTTTTTCTTGTTACAACCTGTGAAAGAAATCGCACTTCCAAATAGCATAAGAGCAGCGAGTGCAACCGCCATAATCTTTTTCGTTTTCATATTCATTTCTCCCCTTTTTGTTTATACTCGGAGTCTATCATTCTTGATAATGGCCTAACTATTTCTTTGCCTTACAACTTTTGAGTAAAACTTACAAATTTGAAATCTGTTGTTATTTTGTGCAACAGATCACATTTCTCATTCGTATATTAGATATACGGAGTAAGGAACGTGATACATAGTTTTTAGGAGGTGTTTTATGAAGAAAAAACTATTGGCAGCTTTGCTGTCTGTTTTTGTGTTCTCTTCTTTTATTGTAGCTTGCTCTGCAAGCGATTCATCCGACAGAGTCAGATCTCACAGTAAATCTAATGACAATTATGAGTATGCTGCTGAGACAGCCGCAATGGCGGGTGAAGAAGTTTACTATGAATATGAGGAATATGATACAGAAGATATGAGTCTTGATTACTCCAACTCATCAGCATCTGCAGCCTCAGGTTCATCTTCCTCTTCGGCATCAGCAGATACTAAGGCAGATGCTAAGAAGGATATGCTCGTTTATCGCTCGACGATCTCGATCGACACTTTGGAGTTTGACGATGCAGTCACCACTCTTAAGACAAAGGTCGCTGAATATCACGGCTTTATCGAAAACGAGAACCAGAGTGACGGAACAGATTCATACGGCAGATATGTCGTAGATGAAGAAGAAAAGGATTACAGATACACGGCAACTATAAGGATACCGTCAGAGTATTATGATTCTTTCGTTAATTCCACAGAAGGTCTTGGTATTCTCCGTTCCAAGAATTCAACTGTAGATAACGTTACAACAATTTACGGAACACTTAAGTCAGAACTCGAGATCTACGAAGCAGAGTACGACCGTTATCTTGCTAAGTACGAAGAGACAACAGATGATGC
>JAGCGE010000120.1 GCA_017649745.1 Clostridiales bacterium
ACATCCGTTGTCTGCGGCACTTACTTTCCGTGGGTGCTTCCGAGAACAGGCTCTATGGGTTATCCGGTACCGGGTTTCCACGTTGCTGTTGTCGATCCGGACGGAAATGAGTGCCCGACAGGTGTGACCGGCGAGATCTGCATCAGAACTTCCGAAGAGTACGGCGGACGTCCGGTAGGACTTCTCCTTCGTTATGAGGAAAATCCGGAGGCTATGGCAAAATCCTGGCATGACGGTCTTTATCACACGGGTGATACCGCATACCGTGATGAGCTTGGCTTCCTGTGGTACGTCGGACGTGTTGATGACGTTATCAAGTCTTCCGGTTACCGTATCGGACCTTTCGAGGTAGAAAGTGCCCTGATGGAGCATCCAGCGGTCCTTGAGTGCGCGGTCACCGGTGTCCCGGATCCGGTCAGAGGCTTTGCTGTTAAGGCGACCATCGTTCTGACCAAGGGATACGAGCCTTCCGAGGAACTGACAAAGACACTTCAGAACCATGTTAAGAAGACAACGGCACCGTACAAGTATCCGCGTGTCGTCGAGTACGTCGATGAACTTCCGAAGACTACATCCGGCAAGATCAAGCGTGCCGATATTAGAAAGAAAGATAGCGAAAAGCTGGAGGCAAAATAATGGGACGGACAGATAACATCAGTAAGGCTTTTGACCCGAAAGAGGCCGAGAGCAGACTTTATTCGGAGTGGATGAATAAAGGATATTTCAAGCCTTCGGGCGATACAACGAAGGATTCTTTCTGCATCGTTATGCCGCCGCCGAATATCACGGGTCAGCTCCACATGGGTCATGCCCTGGATAACACTCTTCAGGATATCCTCGTACGTTATAAGAGAATGAAGGGCTTTGATACCCTCTGGGTACCGGGTACGGACCATGCATCTATCGCTACCGAAGCAAGAATCGTTGCAACGATGAAGGAAGAGGGCCTGACCAAGGACGACCTCGGACGTGACAAGTTCCTCGAGCGTGCCTGGGAATGGAAGAAGCAGTACGGCGGACGTATCGTTGAGCAGCTCAAGAAGATCGGTTCTTCCTGTGACTGGGAACACGAAAGATTCACCATGGACGAAGGCTGCTCTGAAGCAGTTAAAGATGTATTTATCAAGTACTATAACGAAGGCCTGATCTATCGTGGCGAGCGCATCATCAACTGGTGCCCGAAATGCCTGACTTCGATCTCCAATGCCGAAGTTGAATACGAAGACCAGCAGGGTTCCTTCTGGCACCTGAGATATCCTTTCGAGGATGGCTCCGGATACCTGGAACTGGCGACCACACGTCCGGAAACGCTCCTCGGCGATACCGCAGTTGCTGTTAACCCGAAAGATGAGCGCTATAAGGATGTCATCGGAAAGATGCTCGTTCTCCCGCTCGTCGGAAGAAAGATCCCTGTTATTGCGGACAGCTATGTTGATATCGAGTTCGGTACCGGTGTTGTTAAGATCACACCTGCACATGACCCGAACGACTTTGAAGTAGGACTTCGCCATAACCTCGAAGTGATCACTGTTCTTACTGAAGATGCAAAGATCACTGAGGATTACCCGAAGTATGCCGGCATGGACCGTTATGAAGCAAGAAAAGCGATCGTTAAGGACCTCGAAGAGGGTGGATTCCTCATCAAGGTTGAGCCGCATGCGCATAACGTAGGTACCTGCTACCGCTGCGGAACGACAGTTGAACCGAGAGTTTCCCTGCAGTGGTTCGTAAAGATGAAGACTCTGGCAGAGCCTGCGATCGAAGCGGTTCGCTCCGGCAAGACGAAGTTCGTTCCGGAAAGATTTGAGAAGAACTACTTCAACTGGATGGAGGATATCCGTGACTGGTGTATCTCCAGACAGCTCTGGTGGGGTCACCGTATCCCGGCATTCTACTGCGATGACTGCGGCGAACTCGTAGTTACCAAGGAAGATTCGGCTGTATGCCCGAAGTGTGGAAAGCCGATGCGTCAGGATCCGGATACGCTGGATACCTGGTTCTCCTCGGCACTGTGGCCGTTCTCTACACTCGGCTGGCCGGAAGAGACCGCTGACCTTAAGCGTTATTATCCGACAAATACACTCGTTACCGGTTATGACATCATTACCTTCTGGGTATCCCGTATGATCGTTGCCGGCTGCGCACACATGAAGGAAACACCTTTCGATACTGTTCTTATCCACGGCCTGGTTCGTGACTCACAGGGCAGAAAGATGAGTAAATCTCTGGGGAACGGTATCGATCCGCTCGAGATCATCGAGAAGTTTGGTGCGGACGCTCTGCGTTATGCTCTTGTTACCGGTAATGCGCCGGGTAATGACCAGCGTTTCCAGCAGGATAAGATCGAGGCCGGAAGAAACTTCGGCAACAAGATCTGGAACGCGATGAAGTTCGTACTGATGAACTGTGAAGACGATCTGACATTTGACGATGTCGATCCTTCCAAGTTTACACTCGAAGATAAGTGGATCCTTTCCCGTATGAACCAGGTCATCAAGGAAGTTACCGATAACTTTGATAACTATGAGTTTGGTGTAGCACTCTCGAAGATCAATTCTTTCATCTGGGAAGAATACTGCGACTGGTATATCGAGATCGCGAAGTCCCGTCTTTTCGACAAGGAATGTGCGACGAGAAAAGAAGCACAGTTCATCTTAAATGATGTCCTCGGCAGATCCATGCAGCTCCTGCATCCGTTCATGCCGTTCCTGTCTGAAGAGGTGTACAGATATCTTGTCCTTACGAAGAAGAGTGATTCCATCATGATCTCTTCCTGGCCGGAATACCGTGAGAACGAAGTGTTCCCGGCAGAAGAAAAGCAGATGGAGATCCTGATGGATGCGATCCGCTCGATCCGTAACGTGAGAACGGATATGGGTGTTATCCCGTCCCGTAAGATCGGCATGATCCTCGTTTCTTCCGATGCGAAGAACCGTGCGATGTTCGTTGATGGTAAGGCTTTCCTGGAAAGACTTGCCAATGTTACGGAAGTCGAGACCAAGGAAACAAAAGAAGGTATCCCGGATACTGCTGTTGCATGCGTATGCTCTGCCGGTGAGATCTATATCCCGCTTGAAGACCTGATCGATATCGATAAGGAACTCGAGCGTCTCGGAAAAGAGAAGGAGCGCCTCGAGGGCGAGATGAAGCGTGTAAACGCAAAGCTTGCCAATGAAGAGTTTGTCAAGAAGGCGCCGGAGAAGGTCATCAATGCGGAAAGAGAAAAGCAGTCCAAGTATCAGGAGATGCTGGATAATGTTCTTTCAAGAATTGAAGCACTTAAGAAATAATAAGGTTCGGAGGGTTATTTATGAGTGAAGTAGAAGAGAAAAACTTAGAGATATCTCAGGAAGAACTGGATAAACTGCCAAAGGACACTGTCCACTGTTTTCCGGCTTCCAAGAAGCAGATCATTAAGAGAAGGATCATTACACTGATCATCGCTGCTCTGGATGCTGCTGCCGCCGGTTACCTGCTGGCAGGCAATACGGATCCGGGTCCGCTTCTGTGGTGTGTATTCGGTGTGATCATGCTCCTTTGCGTCCTCGTGTTCATTCATACTTTTGTGATCGCAAAGTATCGTGTAGCAATGGACTACCAGAAAAATGAGGTTGCGCTCCGTTACAGATTCAGCAGGATCACGATCCCGTTTGATTCCCTGGATGCAAGAGATGGTGCGGCTGACCGTGCGACTCAGCTTCTCCAGAATTCCACACTCGGTGCGAATATGGAAAAGGTTGACTATCTGATCCTTGATAACGTATATGATGAAGTGGCTTGCTATCAGACATCCTCCAAGGACCTGGCAACCAAAGAAGACTTTGATATGCTGGCCAAAGAGGCAAAGTTGGTTTCTTCTGTTTATAAGGCAAAAGAGAAGTATGACGCTCTGAATATCGATGAGGACGATACCAAGAAGGAGTCCGAAGATAATTCCGTAGATCTTGTAAAGGAAGCCATTAAGGAAGATAAGGCAGAGAAAGCCGAGAAGGCAGCGGAAGAAGCTGCTGAGGCTCTGAAAGAAGCCGCGGAAGAGGCAAAAGAGGAGATCTCTTCCGAGGAGAAGGACAGCGAGGAGAAGTAAGTCAAAACGAACTGATCTTTTGGTTTCCGTAATTGACGAAAACCGCTTCTGCTCGTAAAATAAACTTTGGTGAAAATTTATTTTCATATATAACAAATAACACAAAGGAGAACATACTTATGCCATTAGTAACTACTACTGAAATGTTCAAAAAGGCTTACGACGGCGGCTATGCTGTTGGTGCTTTTAACGTAAACAACATGGAGATCGTACAGGGTATCACAGAAGCTGCAGGCGAACTGAAGAGCCCGGTTATTCTTCAGGTAAGTAAGGGCGCTCGCGCTTATGCTAACCACACTTATCTCGTAAAACTCGTTGAGGCTGCTGTAGCTGAGAACCCGGAGATCCCGATCGCTCTGCATCTGGACCACGGTGATTCCTTCGAGCTCTGCAAATCCTGCATCGACGGTGGTTTCACATCTGTTATGATCGACGCTTCCTCCAAGTCTTTCGAGGATAACATCGCTCTTACAAAGCAGGTCGTTGAGTATGCTCACGCTCATGGCGTAGTAGTTGAGGCTGAGCTCGGAACACTCGCTGGTATCGAGGACGAAGTTGTTGTTGAGGCTGGTCACGAGTCCTACACACGTCCGGAAGAAGTTGAAGAGTTCGTATCCAGAACAGGCTGCGACTCCCTGGCTATTGCTATCGGTACTTCCCCTGGTGCTTATAAGTTCACTGCTGATCAGTGCACAAGAAACGAGGAAGGTATCCTCGTACCGCCGCCGCTCCGCTTCGATGTTCTCGAAGAGTGCATGAAG
>JAGCGE010000121.1 GCA_017649745.1 Clostridiales bacterium
GATCTATGTGCGGATGTGTGATAACAATGAGCTTGATGTCGAACTCGCTGCACTCGAACTTGATCATATCCAAGTGTTCCTTACGACATGTATCCACAAGAACGGCATTACGTCCTTCAGATACTACATAGCAGTTACCTGTTCCGCATTTTATCCTTTTAACTGAAGACATTTCTTACTGCTGCTCCGGTGTAACATGTGGTGTTCCGCAGTCAGGGCAGAACTTAGATGTGATACCGACCTTACCGCATGAAGGACAATTCCATGCTCCTGCAGCAGGTGCGCCTGTGTTACCTGAGATAACATTACCGAATCCTTCACCCATCTTAGCGGACTCACCCATGATAGGATTAAGAGCATCCTTAGTCATGTTGATAACACCGCCCATAGCACCGAGTGTAACACCAAGGCTAGCGATATCTCCGATTCCGCCGCCGGCTCCACCTGCGCCTGAACCGCCACCTGTGATACCATTCTGCATAGCTTCCATACCAACCTGTCTTGCGGTCTCGTCCTGATATGTGTAGCCCTTCATCTTCATCTCTTCTGCCTCAGCTTCAGCCTGCATCTTATATGCGTCTGCTTCTGCCTTAGCCTTGATGAGAAGTGCATTAGCATCACCCTGAGCGCTTACCATCTTAAGCTGTGCTTCTGTCTGAGCCTCAACGATCTTTCTTGTCTGAGCTGCTTCAGCTTCTGCCTTTCTAACTTCCTCGTCGCGGACCTTCAATGTCTTGTCAGCGAACTGCTGCTTCATGCGCTGGAAGTTAGGATCATCATCAGGTGTAGTGATAGTCGTTACATAGAACTCAGGCATTGTAAGACCGTATTCATCCAATACGACATTGATCTCTGCCATGAGCTTATCTGAAAGAACATCAAGATATGCGTCGATCTCAAGGATGTTGATATTCTCTTCCTTGATGATACGTGCGAGATTAGACTTTACTCTATTAACAACAAGAGCACGGAACTTACTTGTACCGTATGAAAGTCCGTCACCTACGATCTCACTTTGGAGAAGACCCTCTGTCGTACCTACGAGCTTAACGATGAGCTTACGGGAATCATTTACTCTTAAGTTGAAGTTACCGCTGGCACCGATCTCGATGTGAAGACCAGATGCCGGATCGAAAAGTCTTACCTTACTGTCGGTTCCCCATCTGATGCCCATCTGTGTGGTCATGTTGATGAAGTAGACTTCGGCATGGAAAACATTCTCTCCGCCTGTTCCAAGCTTCATAAGATCTCTCAGGAGCGGGATGTTATAAGTTGTAAGGGTATGTCTTCCTGCCGTAAACAGATCCATCGCCTTACCATCACGCATGAAGAGAGCTTCCTGCGATTCATGGACGATCAGCTGTGAGCCGATAGTGAAATCCTCATTCTGATGCTTGTGCGCTAATACTTCATTACTGCCTTCGTACTTGATTACACTGATAACTTCCATTTTACGTTTTCCTTTCTACCATGATTCCGAATATAGCTATTAATACGATCGGCCCTGCTACGGCTATGATGGCCGACGGAACCGTCGGTACATGAAAACCGTACGCCAATATCATAAACAATATTAGAGGTACTGCACTCAGGAATGACAGGATATCGATTACGATAGCCAGAGCTCCACCTCTGTAGATCAGATATCCTACGCCTGCTGAGCACAAAAGAAAGATCGGGATAAGTGCGAGAAGCGGAAATCCGACAACTTCCTTAAGGATGACACAAAGAACTGCAGGTATTACCATTCCGACGATAACTGCAAGAGGGATCCTCTTTTTCCTGCCCTTCTCGATCTCGACTTCGCAATTCTTAAGAAGCTCATCGGAATCCTTAAATCCCGGTATCTTCTTAAACTCACTCTTGGCGCTGCTATATGACTTCTTGTCATATTGCTTCTTCGCCTTAGCATAGATCTTCAGATTCTGAATCGCTGTCTGACCATCCCTGCACACCTTAATGAGATCTGTTGCGATTGGACCTGTAAACGTATCACATTCGCGTGAGGCAGACTGGAAAAGAAGCTTAGCCTGTTCCAATGTCTCGATCCTTGGTTCGCCTGCAAGAAGGTCATTAGCCTGATTGATCTTAGTTATGACGTGAGTGTATCTACTATAATCAGGAACAAGTTCAGCAAGAGGCCATTTGTTTCCGCAGTGAGCACACACGCATGAACCAGCGAGATAATCATTAACGATATCTCCACCGCAGATCTTACACTTTAATGTTATCGGTGTTGCGCTTACTTCAGACATCCCTTACTCCTTATTCGAGTTTTCTATGCAATATTTTATCATTCGAAACAGGTATATACATACAACTTTACAGATTTTAAAGAACATTATATGGATATCGTACTTTATTATCAGGAATAGGACAAAAGGCCCCACTAGCATGAACGATACGAACTCGATGATCGAAGCAGCCAATCCGCCTCTGTAAATGAAGAATCCCAATACAGCTGACGCAACAAGGAATACCGGAATGAGAATCGCAAACGAGACATCAGCGAGTATCTTTAATACGATACATACCATTGCAGGCGCTAACATTCCGATAGCAACTTCCAGCACTCTTTGTGCTTTTCTGTCTTTGGTGACATAAATCTTACATTGTTCTTTGAGTTCTTCCGTATTCTTATATCCCGGGATCTTCTCAAACTCCGTAAGAGCCGCCTGATAATTCTGCTTATTGAAATAGGACATGCCCTTCAAGTAGCTTTGGAGCTGGTCTATCTTCCCGATCTCATCACGGCTTATATTGGCAAGCTCTAAAGCGACAACACCGTCGATGTCTCCACTCTCTTCAATAGCAAAAGTGAGAAGTGTTTTCGCTCTTTCAAGAGATACGCTTGTAGGGTTATTCGATACGATCGCATTAGCCTCATTGATATTCGAGATTATGTTGGAATACTGACTGTAATCAGGGATCATCTCTTCGAGATTCCATTTGTTGCCGCAGTGCGCACAAACGCATGAACCCACAAGGAAGTTATTCACTATATCTCCCCCGCAGATCTTACACTTAAACGTAACCGGTGTTGCGTTTAACTCCGACATTCATTTTTCCCCCATAGTTTTAGTCAGTCATTAAAGCGTGACCAAAGCAAATATATTTTATCATTCGCCACCTTGTATATAAACCCCGATAAACAGATTTAAGAGAGTCTATTTCCATTAATTAAAGCTTCTTCATCATGAGGATCTCATCCATAAACGAATCGCCTGAAGCGCATCTGAGGGCATTCTCACGCCTTCCGTACTCGACGAAGCCCATCTTCTTATAAAGTGCCTGGGCCCTCTCATTTGGTGCGGCTACCTCAAGTTCCAACTGCATAAGTTCAGGCTTTGATTCCCTGGCAACGCGGATCATCTCTTCGAACATCATCGTTCCTATTCCAAGACCCCAGTAGTCCTTAAGGAGCGCTATAGCAACATTAGCCCTGTGCTTCATCTTAAACTGGCTGTTCATCATGAGATGACAATTTCCTGCTACTTTTCCGTCAACAGTACATGTAAGGAAAAGGTCGTTATCGGAGCCCTTCATATAAGTGAGAAGTTCCTTTTCCTTTTCGAGTGTATATCGGTCACATTCCGAAGGTATCCTCAAGAGGAAATCCGTCTCACCTGATGACTTATGAAGATAATCTATAAGTCCCTGAGCCTCATCATCTCCAGGGTTCAAGAGTAAAGCCTTGCGGCCGTCCTTTAACGTAAATTCCTTAGTTTCGTATAACATATTAATTCTCCTTTTTCCCTTTTCTTTCATACATTACAAGATCCATCTTGTCATTGATCTTTTCTTCCCAATCGAGAAGTTCAAATCCGAGTTTCTCGTAAAAGTGTCGATTTCTTTCTTCCTGTTTGATCGTCGACAGTTTCCATGTAGTCTTATCATCCCACATCTCGAAAAGTCTTTCCACAGCTGCTGCTCCGATCTTAAGATCCTGAAACTCAGGAAGGATGAAGATCGGCGAGATCCACATTACACTGTCGTCGTTTAAACTTCTGTCTCTTACAGCTCTTACGGCACCGACTTTCTTGCCGTCGAAAATAATATAGTAGAAATGGCTGTTCTCTTCCGTGATCTTCCAAAGAATTCGATCCTTTGACTCATTAACGGGCGACATCTCATCATGATAGATCTCGTACAATGGCATGAATGCTTTTACCTGCATTGCATGAAGTTCATCGAGATCTTCTTTTGTCATTTTAACCAGTTCTACTTGTTTCATTTTCTTTTCCTCCTAAAAAAATACCGTTTACCCGAAGCATCGGATAAACGGTATTGAGATCAAAGTAATAAAGTTTATGTTCACCCGAGGCAATTGTTCGTAACCAAATCATAACGTCCGTAAATGACGCCTGCATAAATGATATAAGCTGCATAAGATTTGGACTTAAACATCTGCTTCCTCCGTGTGATTTTTGTTTAACTTACTACTGTTGAGAAATGATGTCAACCCTTACTCAACATTTTTCAAAGCCTCATCCATAGGCACTTTCTTGATCCTTCTGAAGTCGAAGAGAACCACAACCAGGTATCCTATGAAAACAGAAACGATCATCTTCACCATCGAAATAACCGACACATAGAATTCATACCAGCCGCTCATGCTCTGAAGGATAGCTTCCCAGGCAAGGATTATAAGACCTATTCCGAGGAACATACCTATGAATTCGATGATTATGAATATAATGGTCGTTCCGATTATATAAAGCGATGCTATCTCTCCATTGGTATAACCGAGGATCTTGACCATCGAGATCGCATTCTCGCTCTTGTCGATGATGACCTTCGTAAGAAGGAATGTAAGGACCGCTGCAAGTACCACACATACTATCTGGAAGTATTGCATCGAATTACCCATCGAATGATCAAGCTGATCTACTGTCTTCATGATGTCGTCTATCGTGATGACCTTAGCAATGTATTTCTCATCGATATCTTCTATATTCTGATCAGAGAAGAAACCTGAGAACTCGTCTTCTTTTCGATCGAACTTATCATTGAATTCAGCTATCGGCATGAACGCAGCCATGGTCGTATACTTGTCTTCTATTGCCCCTACCTTGAACTTGTATGTCTCTTTCTCAAATTTCGCATTGAGCTCAAATTCGTCACCGATCTTTATCTTGTATTTATCCGCCAGCGGTTTTGTGATCATAACTTCGCCCTGCGCCATATCAGGCATTGCAATATATGAAGAACCGTCAGTTATACCGTAAACGGATACATCCTCATTAATATTCTTGTTTTCGATACGAAGAGATTCCAGAGCAAACTTCTCAGTCTTTACCGAAGATGTGATCTCGTTATCATCTTCGTCTGTTGTCTGCTTCAACAATGTCTGATAGTCACAGATGATCATATCCTTCGCATTATCCTTGACCCTGTTGATCGTATCAGGAGCACCTATTGCAAAAGCCATCATGAACATGATGAAGACTACACCCAGCGCAAGAACGAGATAGCTCGAGATATTCTGGAAGATTATCCTTAATCTGAACCTCTTGAAAAACGACCATCTAGGAAGTCTCATCGCATTCTTTCTTTTTGTCTTCTTAAGATCCTTCCTTAGGAATTCAAGAGGAGTAAAC
>JAGCGE010000122.1 GCA_017649745.1 Clostridiales bacterium
TGCAGAGAATGCAAAGAAGAACGAAACAAACTTACAAGCATCCTTACCGTACATAACAAGTACAGGAACATTACCTCTTACACCCTTACCAAGTGTAGAGATAAGAAGATTAAACTCATAGATGATTATTCCTGCTGATACAGCGATCGAAAAAATCGTGAAGATCCAGCTTAACGACATTCCGTTTACTGTAGCATTGTAATCAGACTCAGGCATCCTTACTTCAAGGATTCCTGCTACTGTGTTCTGAGAACTGATGATAGGAGCGATCGCACATTTATATGTGATGTTGTTCTCTGTTCTAGAAGTGATCGTAACTGTCTGATTCTCAAAACAGTCATTATAATCATCACTCGCATTATTAGAAAGACCTGATAATGTGTATTCGCTTATATCCTTGGAATCGGATGAAGTATAAAGTCTTAAGAATGAATTGCCGGCCTTAATGTAGATATCAAAGATGTAAGGCTTATCTTCTGCATACTGATAGATCGGTAGAGGATATGACATATTCTCACTTATATCAGAATGTGAAAGAGCTGTAGAACATGCTACTGCAACAGCCTTCATTGATTCACTTCTCTCAACCTTCAAAGTCCTGAGATAGTTCTTGGATAAGATGTTAGACATAACAAGAAGAACTACGAGAACAATTACAAAGCAATATCCGATCGTAGCAGATATAGTCTTCTTCTGTTCTTTCCTTCTTCTTTCAGCGGAAGATCTGCTCATAATGTCTGACCTCCCTTCTTGCCACTGCTCATGATCAACTTAGGGATGAAGAGCTGGATAAGGAAGAGTACAACACCGGCAGCACATGAAACGATAACTGCCTTCAAGATCCTGTTCTCAAGCTCGTTGCCGAGTTTTTTCAAGCTGTCGAAAGTGCATTTATATTCGAAAACGGCAACACACTTGCCTGTACTGTCAACTACCGGAACCAGAACACTCTCGGAACCCTCATCACCTTCAAGAGTAGTGATGCTGTTATCCTTGGAAAGCCATTCTGCGATAGGAGTATCTACTACTAAGAATTCAACCTGATCGTCTGAAGTTGTAAGAAGTGAAAGCTGACCGCCTGAATAAAGGAAGAGAGCATAATCCTCTTTTGAAAGACTGTCCTCAGAAGTATCTGCAAGCATCAGTGAAAAAACTGCATTGTATTTCTCAATAGCGCTCGTAGGATCATTAACTATCTCATCCCCGATAACAGTTTTTTGTACTACATCACAAACCGAATGCATCTTGGCATCTGTAATACCCTTGTATTCTTCTTCGAACTTCAATCTCATATGGTGAACGGCAAATGACACTGATACTACAGCGAGGATCAATGCAACAACGATAAGGACTATCGCTCTAACGATACGATTGACTATATCAGATTCGCCGGATTGATGATTGTAACCAACCTCAGACATAAGAAATCTCCTAACAGTGTTTATAAATATACATAATGATTATATATTAAATAGTTTGAATGATGTTGCGTTTACTTATCATTCACTTTACAATGCCACATTTATTCCTCATCTTCATCTTCGTAGTAATAGATGAGACCGTACTGAATAAATGAATAATCACCGATCATATCGACCGTCTTCTGAGGCAATGTAGAGTAATCCGTATGAGGATTACCGTCTTTATCATAGACTGCTATAGAGCTTATCGCTGAAATTTCTTTGTTAAGAACACGAAGGCATGATCTCTCCGCCGGAGACTTGATACCTGCAAGATCAAGAACGTTCTGGCCAAGGAAGTTGGCGGATGTAATACCATCCTCACCTACCTGTTCGCTGATATCATAGTTCGCCCATACAAAATACTGAGTGTTGTACAGTTCAACCGAATCTTCGATGTTAACAGTACCGAGTTCTGCTCCGATCATAGCGTCATAGAAACCATTATCAAGAGTCGGCAGATGATCTCCGAAAAATACTACGATCGTAGGTTCGTCAGACTGTTTAAGATATTCGATAAGATACTGGAGAGCATCATCTGATTCTCTTAGGAGAGAGAGATAATTCTCGGCATATGTAAAATGCTCACCGTCATCTTTTACAACATTATTGATCTTGATGTCGTAAGCCATATTGTCATATCTAGCCGAGAAATCAGCATGATTCTGCATGGTAACGCAGAATAGGAACAACGGCTCTTCAGATGAATCATAGATATCAGTTATCTTCTTGAATGTTTCTCTATCAGAGATGTATCTTCTTACATATTCGGCATCCTCAGAAAAATCATCTCTCGTGTAGAATTCATTAAATCCGAGATAAGGATACTTCTCTCTTCTGTCCCACCAATCACCGTCAAAAGAATGAAGTGCTACTGTCCTGTAACCATTCTGTCCGAAAAGATACGGGAGAGCATTCTGAGTCTCGTGATTGATGTAGAAAGAATATACTGATGAACCAGGCAAGAGCGATGACATAGAATAACCTGTAAGGAACTCAAATTCCGTATTACATGTTCCGCCGCCAAAGATACTTACTGCCAAAGGACCGTTACGTGTATCTTCAACAAGTGAATCATAATACGGAGTAGCCGGCTCGCTGGTCTCAAGTTCTCTGATCTCATTAAGGTCACAGTAAGCCTCACTCATAATGCAGATAACATTCGGCTTGGTATTTTTCGAGACCTTCTTATTAAGCTTAAGATCGGAAACCTTAGATTCATAGTAATAGATAAGTTCTGATGTCGCCTCCGGAGAGTTATTGTCCTTACCTCTGGCATTGATATTATTCAGATGGAAAAGAAATGCCAGATAAGTACCGTTCTCGTTATAGCTCTGGAACGGAGGATATACATCATAGTATATCTTGGCCTTGTTAAGAAGTTTGGTATTAAGAACAACTCCGACAAACACAAGACTAAAGAAAGCTACTGAGAAGCCTATCATCGCAAGTCTTACTCTGGAGAATACATATCTAGGAGTACTCGTAAGTCTGATAAGGCACAGGATCGCGATCATGAAGATTATTGCTGCAACAAAATTGATCGTGACATGAAAATAGTAAGTTGAACCCGTCTTAACGGCAATACCAGCAGATACAAGATCCCAAGGCATGAACGTATCACCACGCATAATGAGCTTAACGTGGTTCGTAAGTGTAATCAGCGAACAGAGGAAAGATACGATCAATGCCGCAACAGAACCATAGCCCGTTACCATATAGAGCAGGAAATAAAGCGCTCCAATAAGGACAAAAGAAACGATAAGGCTGAACCAGTGTTTAAATGTCATAGGTCCCAAGATCCTTATAAGCCCCTTACCTTCAACATTTAAGATACCTGCCAGGATTATGAGCATCATCGGGATACCGAATGCTCTTACGATCTCTCTGCAACGTTGGTGGATCATGAACTTATCGATAAAGAGAACAGCCACGAACAATGAAAATAAGAGCAAATGGACTATCGCATAGATGTAGTTAGTTGTCTTATAGTAGTAAGCAATATTAATTACCTGAGAGAATCCTATGCTGGCATCGACCGCTATCTCAGGCTGGATCTGATCCGTCTCCTCATCAAGAGTCTGCGTTAAGTCATCATCAACTCTCTCATTAGTCTCTTCGTTTGCCAAAGAAAACTTCTGATGCGTCTTAACAAGGATATAACTGTTAGGGTCAAGATCCTTGAAGGATATAGTCATAGAATATTGATCGCCCTTCTTAAGAGGAAGATCATCAAGATCTGCCTGAATATAACTTCTGGCAGCATTGTAAAGGAAGAAATCCGTAGAATATACTTCGTTCCCTTCATTATCCTTTATCGTCAGATGAGCCTTATCAGAGGATTTAAGAACAGATCTGTCAGGATTATATACCAATCTGAAACAGCGAAGTGTATCACCTTTTGCATCAAATACCTGAGTGTACTCAGAACCTGAGAACAGCTGCATGTATTTATACTTGTCACTGTCGTAATTGAAGTAAACTTTATTACTAGAAAAACACTCAAAAAATGCAATATAAACGAAGAGGAAAGCAAATGCCACAAAAAGCTGGTATATATGCTTCTCTTTCAAAAACTTGTCAGCCTTACTGACGCCCTTACATATCTTAGTTATAAATGCCTTAATACTACCCATACATTTCCACTCTCTTTATACACCAAAGTATTATACAACAATTAATTGTCAAAAGACTAAATATTTATTTATAATATATGGACAGTTGAGGTAGCAGTATGAAATTACTTATTAAACATTTTATCAAAGATCACGAGAACACTTCTGATCCTAAGGTCAGAAATGCTTACGGCAAGTTCTCCGGAATCGTCGGGATCATATTTAACTTATTCCTTTTCTCAATAAAACTTACTGCAGGAATATTATCAGGTTCTGTCGCGATCATAGCAGACGCGGTAAACAACTTATCTGATGCAGCTTCAAGCATAATAAGCCTCATTGGTTTCAGGCTCGCCGGTAAACCTGCTGACCCAGACCATCCTTTCGGTCACGGAAGATATGAATATATCGCAGGCCTTATGGTATCTGTGTTTATCTGCGCCATCGGTATCGAACTGTTTAAGACAGGTATCGAGAAGATAATCCATCCAGAAGATCTGAATCTCTCAGTAATATCGATCGTGATCCTCATAATATCGATACTCACAAAACTTTATATGATGATCTTCAACTTAAGGTTATCCAAGAAGATCAATTCATCAACCTTAAGAGCTACGGCAATGGACTCCAGAAACGATGTCTTCTCTACTCTCGCAGTACTTATCGCTTCTATCGTTATCATTGTTTTCGACATAAACATCGACGGCATAATCGCTGTATTAGTAGCTGTATTTATCCTGATATCAGGGTTCGGACTCATTAAAGAAACGCTCGATCCTATCATTGGTAAGAAACCGGATCCTGAGATCGTCAAGAACGTTACCGATATTCTTCTGTCATCCGAAAACATCCTTGGAATCCATGATCTTATCATCCACGATTACGGTCCAGGAAACCAGTTCGCAAGCGTTCATGCAGAGATGGATTCGAAGCTCGATCCTATGCTCGCACATGATGACATAGATAATATGGAGAAGATCGTTTTCGAAAGAACGAATATAAGACTTGTAATTCATTACGATCCGATAATCACTGATGACGGCGTTACTATGGAACTTAGAAGCGAGATATCTGATATCGTAAAAAAGATCAATGAGAAGCTGACTATCCACGATCTTAGGATCGTTCCCGGAGTCACTCATACTAATGTTGTTTTCGATATGGTCGTACCTTTCGAGCTCGATAAAGAAAAAAACGAACTCCGCAGATTAGTATCTGACGAAGTTCGTAAAAATCATCCTGATCATGTATGTGTGATCACTTTGGACGTGGAGTATTCATCGTACGAACCGCATTAAGTATAGCGATTATAAGAACTCCGACATCACCGAATACGGCGATCCTCATACCTACAAGTCCGAGCGCTCCAAGGATCATGATTCCGATCTTTACCGCAAGCGAGAAGATTATATTCTCTTTTACGATACGGAGAGTCTTCCTCGATATACTTATCGCCAGCGGGATCTTGCTTAAACTGTCATCCATAAGAACGATATCAGCGGCTTCTATCGCAGCATCCGATCCGAGCGCACCCATTGCTATGCCGATATCAGCTCTTGTAAGCACCGGTGCATCATTGATTCCGTCACCGACAAAAGCTACCTTCTTTCCACTATTCAGGATCTCAACAAGCTTATCTACCTTATCACCAGGCAAAAGTCCTGCATAATACTTGTCAACACCAACCTCAGCAGCAACTTTAGAAGCGACTTTATCATTATCGCCGGTAAGGATGACCGTCTCAGAAACTCCAGCTTTCCTGATATCTCTGATCGCATCTACAGAATCATTCTTCAATGTATCATTGATAACGATGTGGCCCAAATACTGACCTTCTCTTGCAACATGCACAACAGTGCCCGGAAGATGACATTCATGATATTCTGCGCTTACATCTTCCATGAGCTTACCGTTACCGACATAGTAAACTTCATCATCGATAACAGCCTTAAGCCCCTTACCTGCTATCTCTTCAACATCACCAAGCCTACTAGGATCAATGTGCTTACCGTGAGCTCTTACTATAGACTCAGCTACAGGGTGATTCGATCTACTCTCGGCAACAGCTGCTATATCAATAAGTTCATCCGCATCGATCTCAGAAGGATGGATCGCATCAACAGCAAAAGTTCCCTTTGTTATCGTTCCTGTCTTATCGAAAACGATAGTATCGACCTTTGACAGTGTCTCCATGAAGTTGCTGCCCTTTATGAGGATTCCTTTTCGAGAAGCAGCACCAATACCACCAAAGAAACTGAGAGGAACAGATACTACAAGAGCACAAGGACAGGAAACTACCAGGAAGATCAAGCCTCTGTATACACTTTCCGAAACGGTATTATCAGTAAAGATAAGGCAGATGGCAACGATAACGACCGCAAGAACGACAACTGCCGGAGTATATACTCGCGAAAACTTCGTTATAAACTTCTCGGATACGGCTTTTTTATCAGTACTGTTCTCAACAAGCTCCAATATCTTAGATACTGTACTGTCTTCATAAGCTGAAGTTGTCCTGATCTTAATGACATTTGAGATGTTGATACTTCCTGAATATACATTACTTCCGACTTCCTTATCGACAGGAAGGCTCTCACCTGTTAATGCAGATGTATTAAGCGAAGTCTTACCTTCGACTATCACACCGTCGATAGGCACTTTCTCGCCAGGTCTTACAAGGACGATCTCACCAACAGAAATCTCATACGGATCTACTACTTCTTCTTTTCCATCCCTAATTACACATGCTTCATTAGGACAAATATCCATAAGATCCGAAATAGATTTCCTGCTCTTACCTACAGCGATGCTCTGGAACAGTTCTCCTACCTGATAGAACAACATAACTGCAGTCGCTTCAGGGTAATCTCCTATTATAAAAGCACCGACTGTTGCAACTATCATCAGGAATTCTTCATCAAAGAAACGACCTTTAAATATCTTCTTAACAGCATTTATAAGTATGTCGTATCCGATGACAAGATAAGGAACAAGGTATAAAGGAAGGTTAATGTACCATTCTTCACTTATCTTGACGAAATGAAGCACAACCAGAAGTACTGCCGCTATGATAATTCTTATCAGTATCTTCTTTTGCTTCTTAGTCATCTTATCTTACCTTATCAACCTGCAATCAGGTTCTACCTCTTTGATCTTCTGAACAGCCAAGTCGACGATCTTATCAAAATCCTCATCAGATGCTTCAAGGATCATCTTCTGTGCCATGAAATTTACTGTTACCTTATTTACTCCATCGATCTTAGCAATTGCGTCTTCCATCTTCTGTGCGCAATTAGCGCAATCGAGATCTTCTAATTTAAATGCTTTTTTCATAATTATTCATGCTCCTCCAAAATGTGTTCAAAACCCTGAGCTATGATCTGATATACATGATCATCAGAAAGCGAATAGATAATTGTCTTACCTTCTCTTCTGCTCGTAACCAGATCGTTAGATTTCAGTATCTTAAGCTGATGTGAGATAGCAGACTGCTGCATTCCCAAGATGTCTGATATCGCATTAACACTAAGTTCAGACTTAAAAAGTGCAAACAATATCTTCATTCTCGTAGTATCACCGAAAACCTTAAAGAGATCGGCAACATCGCAAAGAAGGACATCATTAGGCATTCCTTCAAACTGCTTTAGCATCTCCATAGCTTCTTCGTGTAAACAATGTTCTTTCATCGAGGCCTCCTATATATGATTACTTGTTCATATGTTTATCTGTTCATATGATACATCATTTTCGGCAAATGTAAATACCCGCCGAACTCAAATTTATTTGTTATTTGGAAATATCATTCCTTATCGATATCGATAGTAACGATCTCGCACTTACTAGCCATCCTGAACGGCATAGCCCATATACCTGATCCTGAAGATACGATGACCTGCGGTTTATCATCTGCTTCACGATAATAACCGTAATCAACCTTGAAGAGCATCTTCGTAACTAGATTAGCAGGAAACATCTGTCCATGGTGAGTGTGTCCGGCTAAGATAAGATCATATTTATTGTCATACTCCCCTATCTTTCCAGGATTATGATCAAGAACGATAACCGGATATTTGAAGTTACACTTATCTTCTATATCCTTAAGTTCACTTCTCGTATTATCTCCGAACCCGCCCATTGGCTCAGGATCGATCCTACCAAGAACAGTAAATCTACCGTCGATATCAACGAACTCATCTTTAAGCAACTTGATTCCGCAACTTAAGACAAACTTCTCCATATCCGGATAAGTCTTCCCTGCATCATGGTTACCAAGGCAGTAATATATTCCGTACTTTGTCTTGATCTTACCAACAAGTCTTCTTATCTCATCAGGATCTATTATCGCGAAAAAGTTATTATTGAACATATCACCTGAGATAAATAACACATCAGCATTTTGTTCGTTAATAAGCTTAACTGTTTCTCTAAATCTTCTTTCAGAATTGACCGCACCAAGATGCACGTCAGATATCATTACAGCTCTAAGACCATCCTTAAGCTTATGATCAAGTTTTATCTTATATGGGGTAACATGTATCTTCGAATAATTAAAGTAGCCTATGATGATTATCACAGCAGACAAGATCAATACGACAAACCCGCCGTACCTTTCGAAAAGAGCCGGATCATTATCAGTAAGCTTAAATATGAGCCTTCCAAGATCATAGAAAAGCCAGAACACAAAGGAAAACATAAATACAAGCATAAAGATGCCGCCGACCCAGTCAACGACTTTCTTAACTCTGACAGGCACTCTGTGACTGTAAAAGGTTGTTACTGATGCTATTGGAAAAAGTGCAAAAACTATACCGAAAGCTATGGCACTTAATGAATCAACATATAGGTGCAACCATTGATAAGTCCTGTAAGCAGGATAGATATTCAAAAGAAAATACAAAAAAATATAGACCTGATACATAACGACAGAATTATATCACATGTATCAGGTCTAAAATGGTCAATATTGTGTTAACAATCAATCGTGATGATGTCCGCAACCGCAGTCATGATCATGATGATCATGGTCGTGATGATGCTCGTGCTCATGTTCGTGATCATGGTCATGACAACCACATGTGCAATGCTCACCGTGTTCATGATCGTGATGATGATGATCACAGTTAGCTTCCTTATTCTGATCGAGCTCACCCTTCAAAAGAAGTTCAACGGCTTCATCAGAAGAACCCTCATTACCTGCGAAGATCTCAATATCTTCTTCATCAAGTGCGAGCTGAGCTCCAACACCGATACCACCACAGATAAGTGTCTTAACTCCAGCCTCAGCAAGGAATCCTGCCAAAGCACCATGTCCGTCTCCTTCTGCTGAAACAACTTCTGAAGCTGTTACTTTATTATCCTGTATCTCATAGATCTTAAAAAATTCCGTATGACCGAAATGACCAAAGATGTTACCTGTTTCTTTATCGTAAGTTACTGCTATCTTCATGATAAACTCTCCTAAATGATTTAGTCTTTATTATCTTTATCGATATCGATTGAAAAAGCAAGCACAAAAAAAGTTGCCTCATTAGAGACAACTCTTAGATGGTTGCGGAGGCGGGACTCGAACCTCACGACCTCCGGGTTATGAGCCCGGCAAGCTACCAACTGCTCCACTCCGCGATGTTGGTTATCTTGAAACTGGTGCTCGTGACCGGACTTGAACCGGTACGGATTTTACTCCGACGGATTTTAAGTCCGTTGCGTCTGCCTATTCCGCCACACGAGCATTTTCAAGCGCTTAAAGATAATAACATTTAAGTTTTTAGTTGTCAAACACTTTTCGAAAAAGAGGATAATAAACAAAAATGCCTTACTGTTTTAATATATGTGAAATGTAACACGTTGAAAACAATACTAAATTGAATTATATTAATTATTAATAATTATAGGAAGGTGGACATATATGCTCTATAATTCTGACGACAACGAGAACCAGTCAAAAGACGGTAAGCTTTTCGGCGCAGATGATAAAGACATTTTTGATGATGCTCCCGCAGCAGAAGCCAATGAGAATTCAGTCTTTGGTACACCACAAAAAGACAATTCAAAACACGAATCTCTTTTCGACTCAAGTTATGATGAGGATGATATTAAGAGTAATGATACAGTGGCTTCATCATTTGTTGTTTCCTTTAAGAACAACGACCCTGTAAATTCAGTTTCAGATAAACTCAAGCAAGATAATGTAGAGGCTATTGAATACGAGGATGACCTCGCTGATTTCGATTTCGATTCTTCCATCTCAGCATTCAAACCTCTTGCTAAGCCTATCGAGAATGAGGAGCCTGAAGTTAAGAAGACTGAAGAAGTTAAGCCAGAACCAAAAGCTGAAATTAAGGAAGAAACTAAAGAAGAATCTGCTCCTAATCCATTTAAGAGTGCAGCAGCTGCTAAGGATATTGATTTTGCAGCTTCTGAATCGACCAAATCCACAAGTTCATTCTCAGGAAATGCTCCTGCTAACGAACCAGCACCATTCAAGCCGGTCGAGGAAGTTAAGAATAATGTTGAAGAAGTAAAAGAAGAAGTCAAGAAAGAAGATCTCTTCGTTGATGTTTCCGACGAGAAAGAAAAAGCTCAGGCTCAGGCACCAGCTCCTTCTTCAGTTTCCTCATTTGCTGAACCTGAAAAAGAACTCTCCCCTGACAAGAAAGCATTCGAATCTTTTAAGTCATCTACTAAGCCAATGGCTTCAAAGCCTGCTCCTAAGGAGAAACTCGACGGCGTACAGACATATGGTAAGGTTGCCTCAGGTGTTGATGCATTTGGTAAATCTACTAATGCTGCATCCGTTGAACAAAGACCTCCTGTTAAGCGTCAGGCTAACAATGTAAGACCAGGTGCAAGCACTTCAGACAACGGTCAGATCAAGAGACCTCCTAGAAGAGGCACATCCAATGCCCCAAGTGCTTTCGCATCAAACAACGGTGAGAAGAGAATTCCACCGTCACAGCGTTATTCAGCTGCAAGCCAGACAGGAAATATTCAGCCTGTTCAGCAAGTTGAAACAAGAAAGAAAAAGAGTTCATTCGGTGTTGGTTCAATAATTGCCGTTATCGTTCTCTTTGTTGTAGTTCTTGGCGCAATCGTCGCTCTGACATTCAGCTCCAAGATCTCCAAATACTTCAAGGGAAATCCTAAGGAAACAACTCTCCATACAGAGATCATTAAGGAATCCAAGGAAGATCCAACAGAAGAAACAGAGACTTCAGAAGCTACTTCCGAAACAACAACAGAGGCTACAACTACTGAAGCAACTACTACGGAAGCAACGACAACAGAAGCTACTACAACTGAAGCAACAACAGAGGCCACAACTACTGAAGCAACTACTACGGAAGCTACAACAACTGAGGCTACTACAACTGCTACAACAACAGAAGCTACAACTACTGAAGCAACAACAACTGCTACTACTACAGAAGCTACAACTACTGAGAAAACAACTGAAACAACAAAGAAGCCTTCATCAGGCAGCTCTGCTGTAACAACATTCTATACAAGCATGTCTAACTTCTCAGCAAATGACTCCGGCTTCACTTGTAACCTCGTTCTTGAGAACTATGGTTCAAAGGATGCTCAGCTTAAGGATTCTGTAAACTCTGTTAAGATCACATTCAATTCAGATAAGACAATCACAAGCGTTACATCTGATTACTTCACATTCACTGCTGATCCTAACAACAAGAACACATTTATCGGTACTCCATCAAGTGCTACTATCGAGTCTGGTGAAAAGTTCAAGGCAGAGATCAAGGTTTCAACTGACGGCAAGCCTTCACACTACGGTTACAAGTCCTGCTACTACGATTGGAACAAGTAATTCAAACAAAACGAAATCGGCTGCGATCGCAGCCGATTTTTTTATGCAAAAAAAATATTCCGAAGCGTCATTGAAAGACACTTCGGAATTCTTTTATATAACTAATTATTTCTCGATCTTCATACCTGAAAGGAATGCATTGATGAATCCGTCAAGATTACCATCCATAACAGAATCAACATCAACTACTTCAAATCCTGTTCTGTGATCCTTAACCATTGTATAAGGACAGAATACGTAAGAACGGATCTGTGATCCCCAAGCGATATCCATCTGATTACCCTTAAGGTCTTCGATCTTCTCCATCTGAGCTGCCTGAGCAAGAGCAAAGAGCTTAGCCTTAAGCATGTTCATAGCAGTCTCTCTGTTCTGGATCTGGGAACGCTCGGACTGACAAGCTACAACAACACCTGTTGGCAAGTGAGTCAAACGTACAGCGGAGTCAGTCTTATTGATGTGCTGTCCTCCCTTACCTGTTGAACGATATGTATCAACACGAAGATCTGAAGGATCGATCTTGATATCGATCGTATCATCAAGTTCAGGCATTACTTCACAGGAAGCAAAAGATGTATGACGACGACCTGACGCATCAAATGGTGAAATACGAACAAGACGATGTACGCCAAGTTCTGATCTTAAGAAACCATATGCATTCTCACCTGATACCATGATGGAACAGCTCTTAATACCTGCTTCATCACCATCAAGATACTCGAGTACCTTAACTTCGAAATCGTGCATTTCGGCCCAACGGGTATACATTCTGTAAAGCATGCTTACCCAGTCCTGAGCCTCCGTTCCGCCTGCACCGGCGTGAAGTGTAAGAATTGCATTATTCTTATCATACTCACCTGTAAGCAATGTCTCGAGACGCATCTTTTCGAAATCAGACTTAAAGCTTTCTACACCTTCCTGAAGCTCAGCAAGAGTATCTGTATCCTCTGCTTCGTTTCCGAGTTCGCACAAAGCAAGAAGGTCTTCTCTTTCAGTAGAAAGGTTATTAAATGATTCAACCTTCTTCTGAAGTCTCTTAAGACTTGTCTGAAGCTTCTGGGCTTTTTCTACATCATTCCAGAACTCAGGCTCCTGAGTCCTTGCCTCAAGCTCACTTATCTCAACTAACGTGTGCTCAATATGAAGCGATTCACGAAGTGTCGCAACTGGCTCTTCGTAAGACTCAAGCTCAAGTCTTATGTTATCGTATTCAAGCATTGTATTTTCCTTCCTTTATTTCATTAACAAATTCAGCAAGCCTTTCCATAGCTGTCTTAATAGACTCCATGGATGCAGCATAACTTATTCTTACATACCCTTCACCGCACTCACCGAATGCGTTTCCAGGAACGATCGCAACATGTTTTTCCATAAGGAATTTCTCACAGAACTCTTCAGAACTAAGTCCCAAGCCCTTGATAGATGGGAATGCGTAGAACGCTCCTGAAGGAGTAAAACAATCAAGTCCTGCATTCTTAAGACCTTCAATGATCACTCTTCTTCTGTGATTATATTCATCCTTCATATCATCAACATACTGAAGACCATTCTTCAATGCATCGATAATAGCGAACTGACTCATGGATGGCGAACACATTATACAGTATTGATGTATCTTAGTTACAGCCGCGATAAGAGATCTGTTACCTAAGACATAACCAAGTCTCCATCCTGTCATAGCAAAGGACTTCGAAAAACCATTGATCATGATAACTCTGTCTCTTAGTTCCTCAAACTGAACCAAAGAACTAGGCTTATCCTCAACATAGTTAAGTTCAGCATAAAGCTCATCAGAGATAACAAAGATATCAGGATGTTTTACGAGAACATCACGGATCTTAGCAAGATCCTCTTTGGTCATGATAGCACCGGTAGGATTGCTCGGATAACCAAGGATAATATATTTAGTCTTATCCGTGATCTTTGCTTCAAGTTCTTCAGGCTGAAGCTTAAAATCATTTTCAGGTTTAGTCTCAATTACAACAGGAACGCCGTGAGCAAAACTTACTGTAGCCTTATATGCTACAAAACAAGGTTCAACGATAATTACTTCATCACCCGGATTAATAAGAGCTCTTGCTACAAGATCCAAACCTTCACTTCCGCCTACAGTGATGAGGATCTCACCGTTCGGATCGTAATTAACACCATATCTGTCAACGATATATTCGCTTATGGCCTTACGTGATTCAATGTAACCTGCATTAGGTGAATAATGCGTATAACCGTCTACAAGTGAATTCATACCTGCTTCTCTGATACTCCATGGAGTAACAAAGTCTGGCTCACCTATAGACAAAGAGATAACCTCTTTCATTTCATTAGCAAGATCGAAAAACCTTCTGATTGCAGAAGGCGGTACTTGCTTTACCACATCGGAAATCTTATCAGAATAATCCATAATTAACCCTTCTCATTACAGGATAACAGTCTGTCTGTCATCGTTATCATTCTTATATGTGATAATACCGTCGATCTTGTACTTCTTAAGAATAAAGTGAGATTTAGTCGACAGTACGCCTTCAAGTGGAGCAATCTTCTCTGAAATGAAACTTGCGATTTCACGAAGGTTATCATCCTCATAAATGAGCATAAGATCATAATCACCTGAAACGAGATAGCAAGATGAAACTTTATCATACTTACAAAGAAGATTTGCAATATGATCATAACCCTTATTTCTCATAGGAGAGAGTTTAACTTCGATCATGGCAATAACAGACTCACGCTCTGTCTTCTCCCAATTGATCTGAGTTGTATAACCAAGGATTATGCCTTCCTCACTCAACGCTCGAAGTTCGTTCTGAACATCCTCTTCAGTTGAGCCGAGCATTACCGCTATCTCTTTTGGACAGAGCTTGGCGTTATTCTTGATGAGTTTAAGCAATTCCATTCTGTTGATCATAAATAAATCTCCTTATCTATAAAAATTCACCCCGACAAGATCTTCGAATGAAGATTTGAGCGGGGTGAATGAATATCTAATTATGTCAGATACGTGCTACGCCGCTCTTACGTGCTGCCTCTGCAACAGCTGCGGCTACTGCCTTACCTACACGTGGATCGAAAGCATCCGGGAGAATGTACTCAGGATTGAGCTCAGAATCAGATACGATACCTGCGATAGCGTTAGCTGCAGCGATCTTCATCTCATCGTTGATATCAGAAGCTCTTACATCGAGAGCACCACGGAAGATACCAGGGAAAGCAAGAACGTTGTTAACCTGGTTAGGGAAATCTGAACGACCTGTTGCCATAACTGCAACACCAGCCTTCTTAGCCTCATCCGGGAGGATCTCAGGTACTGGGTTAGCGCAAGCAAATACGATAGGATCCTTAGCCATAGTAGCTACCATCTCAGCTGTGAGTACGCCAGGAGCGGAAACACCGATGAATACGTCAGCACCAACGATAACGTCCTTCAAGGAACCCTTCTTCATCTTCTTGTTTGTGATAGCTGCGATCTCTTCCTTAGCAGAATTGAGGTTCTCTCTTCCCTGATAGATAGCACCTGTTCTGTCACAGAGAACTACATCAGAAAGACCTCTGGAGATGAGGAGCTTTGTGATAGCTGTAGCAGCAGCACCAGCACCGTTAACTACAACAGAGATATCTTCGATCTTCTTACCAACGATCTTAAGAGCGTTTGTAATACCAGCGAGTGTGATAACTGCTGTACCATGCTGGTCATCGTGGAAGATCGGGATGTCACATCTTTCCTTAAGCTTCTTCTCGATCTCGAAACATCTTGGAGCGGAGATATCCTCAAGGTTAACACCGCCGAAAGAACCAGCGAGAAGTGCAACTGTATCTACGATAGTATCAACATCCTTGGAACGGATGCAAAGAGGGAAAGCATCAACGTCACCGAAAGCCTTAAAGAGAGCACACTTACCTTCCATAACAGGCATACCTGCCTCAGGTCCGATATCACCAAGACCCAAAACTGCTGTACCATCTGTAACAACAGCAACGAGGTTGTGTCTTCTTGTATATTTGTAAGAAAGATCTACGTCCTTAGAGATCTCGAGACATGGCTCAGCAACTCCAGGTGTATAAGCAATAGAGAGCTCTTCCTTTGTTCCTACAGGTGCTCTAGCGATTACTTCGATCTTACCCTGCCATTCGGTATGCTTCTTAATAGCTTCTTGTTTAACGTCCATTTTTTCTCCTCCACACTAACGGAATAATTAAAAATCTGTGTTTAAGGTTAACCAACCTAAATAATAATAAAATATATACTCAAAAAACACAACAAAGACAAAGTAACAAATTACTTTGGTCAAAACACATCTTATTTGTGTGATTTATTCTTTGGCATCCAGATATACAGTTCCCATCAAACGTCCTATTACCAAGCATTTATACACTTGGAAAATGGCTCGAAGCGGATAAACAACAGTAGTATAAGCATGCCCTTCCTCGATAATATCAATTCCGTATCCGATAAAATAAAAAACTCCAAATACCAAAATGAAATTCACAAGGCATGTAACTATATTCTTTTTGAACAGTTTGGCTGCATTAGGAAAAGAACTGCCAAAACCACAATCACCTGACATATATGAACAGGCAATAAGGCAGATAAACGCTGCAACAAGCGAAAAGATGATATACATATCCGCGATTATCGTATAAATGAGTGGAAATACTACGATAAGGAACAGATGAAGGATTATCGTATTCTTGATCACCCTCTTCTTTAACTCAGGTGACTTATCCTTACGTCTGTTGTAGATAAAAACGGCACCTGTACAAAGTGCAAGTGAAATACAAAGATAGTTCAAGACCTGGATACTGAAAGTGTAGATCAGATTTCCAATAAGAGTATTATAGTCGAGTTGATTTACGTCTGCCTTTCCCATCAAAAAGTCGTTATACCAGTTAAAGACCATGGAAAGATCAGGATCTCCTAAAGGAAAAAGAAGAGCTAATGTAAGAAGGGCTGACAAGATAAGAAACAAGGATCTTACTCCCCATTTCATCTTTGAATCGTCAATATTAAAGGCTGACAAAAATACCTTTATACTCATTATCCCTAAGTGTCTCCTCTTATTCTTTTCGAAAAGTACAATATTATGATTGTGTACCAATGTCATCTAAAAATCAAATAGTAAATGCAAATCAGGACAAATGCCGCTTTTTTGCCATAATGACAGAAAAAACCTTTATTGACAAATTAACTACTCAAAGGCTCATATAGTATAAATTTTTAATAAAGGTGTTTATACCAACACAAATATCGTTGTGTTAGAATTCAATATGTTGATAAATAAAAATATGAGAATGGCAGGTATATTAACATGATCAATTTTCAAGTAAACCCTAATCTTACTTACATCATTCCGCCGGAAAAACACTCCGAGCAAGATATCAAGACCATTCTCCAGCAACATAAAGAGATCAGATTCGTATCACTTGTAGGTATCGACCTTGCAGGTAACGATACAGATGAAAAGATCCCGATCTCTGACTTCATGGGTAATATCGAGAATTATCTCAATGGTCATGCGATCGCTACAGACGGCTCTTCCGTTGTACTTCCTGGAATCGCTACTCTTAACGACGGTAAAGTAGACCTTACACCGGACCCTGAAGTAGTTTGGTTCGTTGATTATAACTATGAGCATATCGATATGGAAACAGGTCTTCCTGTAGGAACTCTTAGAATTCCTTCTTTCCTTTATCATAACGGCGAAGCAGTTTGCTCCAGATCAGTATTGAAAAAGAGTGCAACATACTTCGAGAATAAACTTATGGAGATCTTCAAGAATGATGAGTCACTTTGCGAAGAGCATGGTTTCACACATGATGATCTCGAACAGATCAACATCATCGTTGCAACAGAGCTCGAGTTCTGGGTCAACTCCCCTGACGAGACAGTATCTTCACAGCGTCTTTCTATTTCACAGGGCCTTAAAGAGTCTTATTGGAAAAGAACTAAAGGTGCAGTAAGAACAGCTCTTGAGCAGGTTATCATGCTCCTGGATCTCTATGGCTTCAGACCTGAGATGGGTCATAAGGAAGTTGGTGGAGTTAAGGCTTCTATCTCATCTTCCGGTGATTTCCACGGTATCATGGAACAGCTCGAGGTAGACTGGAAATACTCTGATGCACTTCAGGGTGCAGATTATGAGATCACAGCACGTATCCTCATCAAAGAGATCTTCCGTATGCATGGTCTTGAGGTAAGCTTCACTGCTAAGCCACTTTACGGAGTAGCTGGTTCAGGTGAGCATACACACGTTAATGCAGTTGCATTCCTTAAGAACGGCAAGAAGGTTAACCTCTTCGCTCCTAAGGATTTCCAGAATGAATACTTGAGCAGGATCGGTTGGGGTTCACTCATGGGTATCATGAAGAACTATCAGCTCATCAATCCATTCGTATCAGCTTCCAACGATGCATTCCAGAGACTTAAGCCTGGTTTCGAGGCTCCTACTCATGCAGTAGCTTCCATAGGTCAGGATGTTAAGACTCCTTCACGTAACAGATCCGTCCTTCTCGGACTTGTAAGAGCTATGGACAACAAGTATGCAACAAGATTTGAACTTCGTTCACCTAACCCGCATACAAACACATATCTCTGCCTTTCAGCAATCTACCAGTGCATGCTTGACGGAATCAATTATGCATTGAGCAACAACAAGTCTATCAAGGAACTTGAGGCAGAATTCACTAAGCCATACGGCGCAGAAGCTGATTATCTCGAAAAGGATAAGCTCTATCGTTGTGAGGAAGATATTTTCGATAATATGACAGGCGATGAAAGAGATCATCTCTTTGGAGTTCCACCTGTAACAGTTTATGATTCACTTAAGGATTTCCTCTCATTTGACGCAGGTCTTGATATCCTTTGTGCAGGCGACGTATTCAGTGATAAGATCCTCTCTTCCTACTCACATGCTATGCTCGATATGTGGCAGATGGAGCTTATGGACAGGATCATTCCTTCCAATATCGCTCTTCTCAGAAAAGTCGTTAAGCTTCACAATGATTCCAGCGCATATGATAATGATGCATGGTCTG
Source organism: Clostridiales bacterium (assembly GCA_017649745.1). The sequence goes on from JAGCGE010000122.1 coordinate 18,927, forward strand.
ATATCGAAGCTATCAAGTTCTCACTTGCTAAGAACACAGATGAGCACTTCTGCACTTTCGATTCTATCAAGCTCGCTATAAAGAATAAGAATCTCAAGGACATCTCCCGTCTGCAGATCAAGATGAATGCAGATATGGAAGAACTCAGAAGTCTCTACAAAGATTATTGCGACAATCAGGTTTGATCATAAAAACAAGCATATAAAAATGAGGTGAATATTCACCTCATTTTTTATTGTTCAGATTATTAACTTTTAGATCATTCCATATAGTGGATATAAGATGCTCCGTCAATACCGGAAACGATCTTGTCGATATCCTTATGAGCGATGTTATTTACGATAACAGCATTCTCTGCGATCTCCTCTGGAGCATAATCCTTAAATGCATCCTTAAGAACATTGATATCGCTATAACGAACTACTGCAGAGATCTTAATATTCTCATAGGATTCAACCTTCTCATCGGATACATACCACTTCGTGATATGAGCATCCTTATGTCTATGGAGAGCTGAATCGATGATATCACCAACAACAGCTGAAGCTGTAGCAAGCTTACCTGCTCCCTGACCGTAGAACATAGACTCACCAAGTGCATTACCTTCTACCAAGATTGCATTAAATACGCCGTTAACATTAGAAAGAAGCGCATTATGACTTACGAAATGAGGAGCAACATAGCATGACGGCTTACCATCGTATGGATGGCTGAAACAAGCCAGGAGCTTAACGCTGCAGTTGATCGACTCAGCAAAGATAATATCGTTCAACGTAATATTCTTGATACCCTCTGTATGGATCTCAGAAGGAGCTACATAAGCACCATCCATAGCGATTGAAGAAAGGATAGAAAGTTTTCTCTGAGCATCGATACCTTCAACGTCTGCTGTTGGATCCTGTTCAGCATAACCCATCTTCTGAGCCTGCTTCAATGCATCTTCGTACGAAAGACCAGAGTCTCTCATGCTTGTTAAGATATAGTTCGTTGTACCGTTAACGATACCTGCGATCTTCATGATACGGTTAGCTGCAAGACACTTATGTAATGGACGGATGATCGGAATACCACCGCCTACTGCTGCTTCGAACATATAGCTGCAGTCATTCTTGGAAGCAAGTTCCATAAGTTCTACACCGTGAGTAGCAACGAGCTCCTTATTACTCGTTACAACGCTCTTACCCATGGAAAGAGCTCTCTTTGTATATTCGTAAGCGATCCTCGCACCACCGATAGTCTCTACTACGATAGAGATGTCAGGATCATTAAAGAATTCCTCGCTGTCATGAGTGATAAGATCTGCGAAAAGGCTGTCAGGGAAATCACGAAGATCCAAGACACGCTTAAGTCTAATCTCCTCACCTACACGCTTGGCGATCTTATCGCCGTTCATGTGAAGTACTTCGGCAACACCCGAACCTACTACACCAAATCCTAAAATACCAATCTGCTTCATATCTTTATATTCTCCATTTATTTTATTCTCTGCTTAATACCTTGCACGATCTGACACCTGCAAGTCTGTTGATGTCTCCCAAGAGATCTTCAAGTGAACCGAACATCGAAGCTGTCTCAAGTGATATGGATATATCAGCAAGTCCGTTGATCGGGATATTCTGATTTATGGTCAGGATATTAGCTCTTGATGAGGCAACGATATTTAAGATGGAAGAAAGGATACCCTGAAAGTTCTCTACTGAGATAAGAAGTGTAACCTTCTTCCCGTTAGTAGTCTCATAAAACGGCATCACGGCATCTTTATACTTATAATATGCACTTCTCGAAAGTCCGACTTTACGAACAGCCTCGTTAACTGAAGCAGATTCTCCCACATTAAGTTTCTGCTTAACATCGATAACTTTCAAAAAGACTTCAGGAAGCACCTTTTTATCTACTAAAAAGTACTCCTTGTCCTCGCTAGCCATACAAACTTCAACTCCTAAATAGTCCACGTCTCGCGTACATTTGTACACGGCTAAAAGATAATAGCATTATTGAGACAATTTTTCAACCATTGCGCGAAGTGCTTTTCCTCTATGGCTTATACTGTTTTTCTGATCCTTGGTCATCTGAGCTGTAGTCATGCCAAATTCAGGAACATAGAAGATAGGATCATAACCGAATCCTCCGTCTCCCATCGGCTTTTCGTGAAGGACTCCGTGACATTCGCCCCTTACTGTAAATGACGTTCCGTCAGGCCTTACGACTGCAATCGCACATACGAACTGAGCAGTTCTCTTCTCTTCAGGAACATCTTTAAGCATCTCGAAGATCTTCTTGAACTTCTCTTCGTAAGTAGAATTCTCTCCGCAAAATCTTGCCGAATAGATTCCAGGAGCTCCGTCAAGAGCATCAATGCAAAGTCCTGAGTCATCTGCCATTACATAGTCGCCTGTAAGTTCATGAACTGTCTTAGCCTTGATAAGAGCATTTCCTTCAAAGGAATCGGCATCTTCTACGATATCAGGATCTATACCAATCTCTTTCATAGATACTGCGTCGAAATCAGTTCCCTTCAGTATCTCATTGATCTCACGAACTTTATCTTTATTACCTGTTGCTATTACAATTCTCATATTAATCTCCATGCTTTAGGATATAGATTCTTTAGTACTCCTGCACCTTGCAGCTTAGCAAATCCCAGAGGATACGAATCAACACATACAACGATGTAACCCTTCGAAGGACCGCCTTCCATATTTATAGTCTCACCTTTCAGATACTTAATGAGACGCTCGTCATCCCTGCTTAACACAATCTTTCTGTCTTCACTAATTTCCTTGAAATCAAGAGATATAGCAAGACAATGAGACGGGATGAATATCCTCTTATCAAATGTCTCTTTTATCTCACCAGGGAAATGTCCCATCTTAACTACCTTAAGCCTGTCGAAAAGATGCTCATTAACAGGAACAAGATGAAGTTTATTCTTGTGGAAAACAAACTGCTCATCACACTTCTTTTTAAAATCCTTATAAGCCTCAGCCGTCAGGATCTCCTTCATAAATGACAAAAGAGCTTCACGAGACTTATTAAATGAATAGTTGTCAGTTCTTTTTCGAGTAGCGAAAGTATAATCGAATCTGGATTCATGATCAGATGATACCTTACGAAGATGAACGCAGAAGTGTCCGTCACCACGTGAAAGATGTGGCCATATCCTCATGGATCCAGGAAGCTTATCTGACTGTGTTACATCAGTAAGCTCAGGGTGTGGGATAATCTCATATCCCGGATGACTAGCCATAAACTCCTTGACCATGTCCTCGTCTTCGCCTTCGCAGAACGTGCATGTCGAATATACAAGCTCGCCTCCGACTTTAAGCATCTTATCGGTACAGTCAAGGATCTGTCTTTGCATCTCAATGCAGACATCAGGTCCGAATTTCTCCCAACTCTTTATTGCAAACGGATCTCTTCTGAACATTCCTTCACCTGAACAAGGAGCATCGACAAGTATCTTATCGAAAAAAGCATCGAACCTCTCGCAAAGATGTTCAGGTGTCTCATTTAATATAACTGCGTTAGTTATACCTGTTCTCTCGATATTACGGAGCAGTGCCTTAGCGCGATCCTCGTTGATCTCATTAGCAACGAGCAATCCTTCTCCTTTAAGATCCTCACCGATCCTGCATGCCTTACCTCCGGGAGCAGCGCAAAGATCGAGAACCATATCTCCAGGCTTTGCTGATAATACCTGTGCCGGAAGCATAGCAGACGGTTCTTGCGGATAATAGACTCCCGCATGATAGTAAGGATCTTTACCTGAGGATTCGGATAAAGTATAAAAGCCACAATCACACCATGTGACTGGATCTTTCTCGATATCAAGAGATGATAGGACTGAGTCAAATGACTCAACCTTAAGTTTATTAAGTCTGATACCCTTGAGCGGCTCTTTCTCAAAGCTCTCAAAGAAGCATTCCGAAGGGACTTCGGAAGACTTAAAATATTCATTCATTCTGTTTTCAA
>JAGCGE010000123.1 GCA_017649745.1 Clostridiales bacterium
ATAAATAGGCGCCTCTCAACAATCACGTCAAGAAGCGCCATTCAATTAAACTAAATCAAGTACATTGCCGTCAACATTAAAGTTCAGCCAAATTGATGGCTCAGCTCCATCAAGGAATTTATTGACAGCATTATTTGTTCTCGCAGTAGAATATATGCCGGCATCTATTTTGTGAATTACATCAGGATCATATACCCATCCGAGATATTGACCGGCTTTCGTACGAGGAAGTCCCAAATTATCAAGGACTTCATTAAGGAACATTACAGCGTGTCTACCGTTTTCTTTACCACGCTGTTCGAGCTTATTATTCATGTTGTGAATAGTGAGTTCTATAACATGAAGATTCTGCTCAGGATCCTTTGTCCAAAACGGCGATACTTCACTAAAGAGTATCTTAGTAGACTCGTCATTTTGAACATTCTGCTTATCGTTGATTGTCTTAATCTCGACTTCTTCTTGCGTATCAAGGTCTGTCATGGTTATGGTGCTAACGCCATACAGAAGTTCCTTGTCAACGTCGTCGCCAAATCTCAGACGAACGTTCGAACGATAATCGTTGAATGTCTTCTGAAGTCCACCATACGCAGCAGTCATAGCCATATATCTCTTATTAAGAGTATGATGGCCGCCACACAGCAGACCAATACCGACACCTGTAGATATCACAGCCGGAACAAAGTCCTTAGTTATGTCAAGCGCGGTTGCAACATGAATCTTAGTGATTTCATGCTTACAATCCTCATTGTCGTAAATATCAATTGAATACTCTTCGCCATCGATCTCTGCAGCAGCTTCAGATGTAGCAAGGAGCTTTGTATACTTGTCCTTAACGTCTTTAAGCTTTTTGTCACGCTCGTCGATCTTATCCTTAGCCTTAAGAGTTGCATTGCAGGCCAATACAGTACCACCTACGACACCTGCAATTCCAAATATCAAGCAGAGTTTCGGACTGTGCTTGATGAGTTTCATTTTACAGCTACGACCAAAGCCTTTAACCGTATTCATGACGCCCATATTACTTCCTCCTTAACGGTATAGGCTTGGGTAAACGAATATAATAACCGTCGGGTCCTAATACCGCTTTTGCTTCATTAAGATTATACCAGCCGTATCCATTGTACGTGTATGGTGCAATCTCATTAACGAGTTCGTACAAGTTCGACACCTCAGCATACGACCACTCGTCAAGTATTTTTCCAAGTTTGTAGATTATACGCTCCGCATCACCCCTACTCGATATAGCAGGTGACGCAAATAAGAACGAATCTCCGCGATCCTGAAGTACAGGCTTATTATTCGCATTAGACGAACTCCCGCCTGACTTGTAGCTATTATGGTAACCAGTAGCATTTTGACCATAATAATTACCCTTTGACTCACCAAAAAATAACATATCGATGAAATTCTTTCCAAGAGCCGCAAACGTATTCTTCAAACTTGGGATAAGTATGTCCTCAACAAGACTTTTACCTATCTGATCGAAATCGTCATTGATTATCGCCTTACCAAGTTTAGCAAGACCTGTCGTGGGTTTCTTATTCTTATCAGTATGTACGCTAGTCTGATTATCGATTTTGATCTCTGGCATGTAGTTCACCTCCTCCCTATGTTATGATCCATTCAGTTCGGAGGTCTACAGGTTCGAAATCCATATAATATTCATATATTACCATGTCGCTTTCTCCCTCGAGATTTTCTATAATCTTAGGTTCTATATGAATATCAAGCCAACCAGAACTAATCGCTTCACATATAGAATGTTGATCCCATCCATAAATATCACAGTAATTCTTGTGCTTATGATCGGGTTTCTGATTTAGAAAATTATAAAATGTAGTTAAGGAAATATATCCTTTTTGAACAATCTCTCTTTGCAGATGATAGATCGCTCTTAAGAATTGATTAGGAGTCGTTTCGAAGTATCCGCCTACGTTCTCGTCGTAAAACGTCACTACTTCTTCGGAGCTTATACCATGATGCGCAAAATAGTCAGAAATGTCGAAGTAAATATCATCGGAGTTTACTATTTCGTCAACGACCTTGTCATCTATGTCGTCATAGATTTCCATTGCCTTAGTACGATACGAATTAAACATATACGCGGATGACGTAGCAAATGCTAAAAGGGCTGCTTGTTTTTGAGCATTCAACTTATGATTACATGCAATACAGATGAGCGCCCCAGCAGTGAGACCTGTTGGAAGCGCCCATATTTTAACTGTTTCGCTTGTTGTGAGTTTGAATTCATCGTCAGATATAGTGTCGACGATCTTATGGATATCCGGATTACGCCCTTGTATGATGGTTCGATCGACTATTTTGAGCATTTCATTGGTACGCTTTTTCTGAACCTTTGTCATTGTCTTAGCTGTAGCGTCAGCAACGGCTATTACAGCACCGACAGTACAAGCTCCTGCACCAATAGATAATATCAATCCACCATGCTTATTTATTAAGCTTAGTGTCTTTGATACTATCTTGCTCAAGGTCTGCATAAATAAACCTCCTCTTGACTCTAACATTTATTTCATTTTTATCGAGCCAAGCCTCTAAAATGAAATCCTCGGGATTCTCTAAAACATCATTTATTACTGTGCGTCGCTTGGGTTGGATAACAGGGGCATTCTTTTTCACTTTTCCAAGCGATGTCGGTCGACTTATGTCTATTGAATTGAATGCCTCTTTTACCAACGCACGTTTAAGTGCCTTAAGTAATATCATAGAGCAGAGATACGCTCTTTATCGTATCAATGTCTACGTTGTCAATGATGTTGTCAAGGCTCTCCAGTACAGCCTTAGAGATTTCCTCCTTTGTGGAGTCAACAATCTTTCTGCTTACCAGAGAATAATCCCCTACAGGAGGAAGATTCTGAAGGAGTGTCTTACCAGTTCTGTCGAGTACCTTGAGGTCAGGCATCTTATCTGCGAGCCATGTTCCATCGTTGTTGATTGCGTCGCTTGCATACTCAGCTATGGGCAGATCTGCTATAGCCTTATCTGCAGCATCCGGAAGCTCAAACACTCGTTCAGCCTTACGAATCATCTTCTTGTTGTACCTGTAGTAAGCATAACCGCCCACAGCAGCACCTGTCACAATACCGCCAATTATGAGCATCTTCTTATGCTTCTTGCACCAGCCGGTCACACGCTTAACGATACCCTTCTTCTTATACTTCTTGGGTGCGCTTTCAGTCTGCTCGTCGGTTTCTGCATCGTTCTGAAGAGTCTCAGGATCGATCTCTACGACGATGTCTTCAGGCGCATTCTCTACGTCAGTCAGATTGAGAGCCTTTGTCTCTTCTGCTGCGGTAGGAGCTGCTGTGTTTGTGGTTGTTGTGTTCTGATTTGTCTTTTTCATAGTTAAAATACCTCCAACAAAATAAATTACTTAAGATCTATGAGCATCTGAATATCCTTAATGTCCTCGACATCAATGGTATTCAGAATTTCATCGGTTGCTTCATTCAACACTAAAACTGCAAGATCATGTTCATGGCCAACATCATTAAAAGAAGTCCATCTATTCATAATATTGTTGTCCAGGAAATATAAAGTTGTGCCTTCTGCAGCATTTCTACCGTCGACAACGTTAGGATACTTAGCTCTATAATTAATGTCGCTCGTCGGTGGTGCCTCTATCATATCCATATAATTATGCTGTGATACATGATGTTTTCCAAACTTTTTGGATATGACAACTGTACCAGCGATTACGCCTACGGTTCCGCCACATATAATTAATTCTCTTTTATGGTCTCTGCACCATCTTTTTACCTTTTTTACAAAACTCATATTGTAATTCCTCCATGTAAAATATAAATTAAACTATAGTTCTTATAAATTCGTCAACACACTCATACGAGTATCTAAACAACTCATTATTATATGAATATTTTAGCATCTTTTTGCTAAAGCGTTCAATAACAATAAGAGGAGCCTCATCGTGCAAAAGAAGCTCCTCCTTGAGTGTGTTGAGGGTCCATAAATATGTTGAAAGCTTTTCAGAATATTCATTTTGATCCTCTTTTCGAGCTTTAATTTTTCCTATAAACTCATTTAACGCTTGTAGAGCATCATTCTGAATCCGGTCCATCCTTCTTCACCTTTTCTCTTCTCTGCTTCTCGAGAAGAATATAATTCAACTGTGCGGTTACTTCGTTAGAAAGATTCTCAGCAAGGTATTCCTGCACTTCCTTTTTGATCAGTTCCTTACGAGCATCAGCCGTAGCAGAATATACCTCTATAACATTCTTCTTGATAACGATGTCGCGCTCTCTCTGCTCTCTTCTTGTTCTATCCTTATATGTTGCGACATCATAAACGAACGAAATACCCTCAGCAATAGAAACTACAGGGCCGACGACATTAGCAACCTTAGTAATAGGCTTGAGTATTGCATTAAATCTCATAATATAATTCCTCCATGTAAAAATATAAATTAATAATATCTACTGAAATGCGCACTTCTCGGACGATTCTTAAATTTGATCGTCATTATCGGATGACCACCGTACATTATACTGCTGTAGAAAATATCAATCAGTCCAGTATCGGTGTCCCATCCTACTTCCCCACCGAAATCGACAGGATCAACTCCGAGCTTGAAGTAAAAATCGTTAAGGGTTACAAAATCACCTTTATTTATTTCATGATTAAGCTCCTCTACGACTGTCTTTACATCATGTTCGGTCGTGTAGAAATATCTTGATGTGTACGTATCCAAACACAGATCCTCTTCGCGTATAACAACCTGTGTTGAATGTTCAGGATCGACAATAGTTAAACCTGATTTTGAACGCTTCTCCTCGAGCTGTTCTACTTTTTCTTTGTCAATCTTGCTTTCGATCTCTTGAACTTTCGTTTCACCAAGTTCTTGTATCATCTTCTTTTTATACTCTGATAGTGCGCCCTCAGATATAGCATAAAGAGATACAAGTGCTGCGTTCTGCTTACGATACTTAACTGCTCCGCCTATGATACATACTGCACCTAATGAAGCAGTAACTATCGTGGGTACATAACACCTCCAAGTAGCGTCGATTTTTTCGGATGTGTCCAAAGACGAACCTTTTTCGTCTTCCGCCTGACGCAAATTATCGAGCGCTTGTGGTGTGTGTCTTATAGCTTCCACGATTGCAGTGCCATTTAATATCAATCCGGTCGCTGTAAGAATCTCTGGTAATCGTTTCTCTGCACCCTTGAGAAACTTTTTAAAGATGCTCATTACATGATAAACTCCTTTCTGTAATGAATGAAAATATAAAAACAGAAAAGAAGCTGTTACACTCCTTTTCCGCATAAGGCTATGTAAATTTTGCGAACCAAAAGCGAAACAGAGTGTGTAAGCCTTGTCACTCTGTCTTGCTTGGAAGAATAAGAGGCTCTGATTGAGCCCCTTACTCTCATGGTAATATCACGCAAATATTTATCTGTGATTATGGAACACTTTAGTAAAGCCACTAAACATGTTCCTCGATATGTTGCTGGTCAGATTGCCAGTCTTCTCGAAGTTGAGACATGCGACACCCATGCCGATGCCCGCCGCTGTCTTGCCAATTCCCAGCACGAGGTTTCCTATATTGTTACCTCTACTATTCCTCCTTTCTGCTCTTATTTCGAGCTGGGTCTTGATAAGCTCAGTGTCGTTCTCATCAAGCGCTGTGTCATGATCGTCTAACTTCGCGATGGCTCTCTTTTCCGCAGCCTGCTCGATTGTGTACTTACGTCTTCTGTGTCTTCTTCTCATGTGAATTCCTCCCACAATAAAATTTTTGGATATTACTCCGTATAAGGAGATGTAAATATTGCGATCATTTCTTCTTCACTCGAAATATCACAATGCCTTTCTTTTCAATTTGTTTTGGCGAATCTACCTCCAGGAAAAAATACGGTCCATCATCTCCATCATACTTTACGTGAATATCACCGTCGAACTTAAACGATAACACCATGACAGTTACTATAAGAAATAACGCAACCATGAATCCTATGAGTGCACCTACAATTAACGCTCCATTCATGTTACCGCCTCCTCGCCTATAAGCTTATACCTTACACACTGAGCTTTAATTGTTTCAGCAGAAAGTGTCGTATGGTGTTTTTCGGTATGTCTTTTTGCCATTTCGCTAAATGTTAGACCCTCATCGATCCACTTGGTAAGCTCTGTTATCTTGTTAAAATCGTATAAATAACTATTTGGTCTATGACGAACCTTCATCGACGGTATAGGATGGGGTATATCATCTATTTTGAGCATACCCTTACCGTTATCTATGAACTTCGACACAATAAATACGTCATTACCATCGAAGAATAATGTAGGCATTGACGCATTTTGAGCATATGTATCCTCAAGAACCGCTCCTGATGCATTATGCCAACCGGGTAGATGACAAATTACGTCACACTTATTGAGTGCACAAATATCAATCTCGAGCATGTCCTTACGATCCCACTTGTCGTCGTACTGAAGCCATGCCGGATTAAACACTGAAAAACCATAAGAGATTAATTTCTCTTCTGCATTCATAAACATTTCATAGTTATTGTTTTCGTATCCACGCATAGGTCCGCTGATAAATACTTTCATTTTAAGCAATCTCCTTCATAACATACTTCTTATACATAGGTATCTTCTCGATAGTCTTGCCGAGGGTCTTATTCTTAAGCCATCCCTTGAACTGTCTGAGCTCGTTCTCACTACGACCATCCTTGAACCAATTATACACGCCTTCGGTATAATTTTGAGAGAACATGTAATATGTTCCCTGCTTTGTTACAAGATAAAAGTCGATGAGCCAGTTGTCAATGTCGTTCTCGTTTCTTCTTACGATGATCTTGTCCTTCATAATAAATACCTCCATAAAATATAATTTGGTTAAAATGATTTATATGTAAAAACGAAAAAGCGAATAGAAGCTGTATTAGCTCCTATTCGTTTGATTTCAGTTCCTTTCTGCCTCTCTAAGTTCCCTATATTCCTCGATGGTCATTACCATACCGTTGTAAATAACGTATACAGTTTCTTCTTCCTGTACCTGTACGTTTGTGTTTTCGGTCATGTCTATGTCCTCCTTATTAAATATTTTAAGGTCTTAGATAAAACATTAAGTTCTATCTTCTCATATAAGTATATGTAATTTTTGCGACACATATTACTCGCAGTATAAATATAAAGTAATGAAAAGGAAAAGAGGCTGTGTTTCAAGCCTCTTCGCCTTTGGTTACTTCTTCATTTTTTCTAATTTCATGTCGATTCTTTCGTTGATTGTTTTCTTGTGGTTTGCAATAAAAGCTCCGTCTATCGCTCCTGTTACTGCTGATGACGCTACGTAGATAGGTGCCAATACAACGTCGATCGCTGCCGATCCTCCGCGTATTACAGCGCCTCCTACCGCGCCTCCTACTGTTTTTGCGATTTTCTTTATCTGCTTCTTGTTTGCCATAATAAATTCCTCCTTAGATTTTGATTTAATTAGAAACGTAAAGTTTCTCCATATAAGGATGTGTAAAATATGCGAAAAGAAAAAGAGAAAGGGGATGTTACTCCCCGGTCTCTTGTTTTGCCGATTCCTCATCCTTATGGATCTTTTCTAATGTTTTAGTACCGTTCATAGCACCCAACATTATAATACTTGTGCCGTCTATAAAGGCGTTTCCGATACCGATAATTGTTACCGGTATAGCAACTCCTATTCCGACCACTGTACCTATAGTGTGGTTTGCTATTTTCTTTACTATTTTTCTTATTTTCATAAAAAATCCTCCTTTGATTTATATGGAATCTTTTCCATATAAGAG
>JAGCGE010000124.1 GCA_017649745.1 Clostridiales bacterium
CCGACAGAGCCTGTCCTTGAACGTCCGGAAGGATTAAGCGTAGATATTCCGAGGCACTCGCTCAAGCCATAACCTTCCTGAACTTCAGCCTCGCTGTTATGTTCATATAAGAACCTGTTAAGTTTAGTCTTTTGTATCAGTGTCATCGCTGAAGTCATCGAAATAACTTTTTCGAGAAAAACAAGAGACTTCCTGTTATATCTGCCGCTATTCCTTACAAAATCCACGAAATCAGAGAACATCGTAGGATGACCTATCAGGATGTTCGGTTGGCATGTATATAGCAGATAAGCTATGCTTTTCGGATAATAGTAAGGAACAAGAATAACTTCGATGCCGCAGCAGAGCATACTGTGGAGCGCTATAGCCATAGTCACGCTGTAGCTGTTCGGGATAGGAGTCATAGCCTTCTTGTGTGTTTTCGAAAAGCCGCTCTCGAAAGGATCTTTAATGTCATATCCGAGCATGACGGGACCCACGGCAGAAGTAAACGCACTGTTCTTGTATGCTTCGATCATAAACTCGCCTGTTGCTGAGCCAAGGCTCATATAAAGCGCATCGTCATCTCTCGTCGGATGTTCTAGTTCAAGAGGCACTCTGTCTTCAGGAGACTTACGGACAAAATCACTCCAGTTTACGATCGTCTTGCCTGTCATTACAGGAAGAACGGAATTTCCTGAAGATCTCGGAAATCTCTTGGCCATGCGAAGGTTTAAAACAGAGATGAAATCCAGATAATCCGTTGTGTTGCAGATAACGGCAAAATCAGTCGGAAGATCTCTTAGAATATCATCGGTCCTGCTCTGGATCGTGTCCATTATGGCAATTCCCTTGACCGTAAAATCCTCCATTGTCATACGGATAAATGCAGGAACTACTCGATAATCCAAAGCGCACACTATAACACCGAGCTTATTGGCTCCATAAAGCAGATAAAGGAACTGCGGACAGTTCGGAAGCGCGGTCAGTAAAACGTCGCCTTTCTTAAAGCCGTATGCCCTAAGATTATCAGCCGTACGATCGATCGCAGTAATGAATTCGGAATATGTCAATGAATAAGTGTAATAAGTAAAAGCAACGCCGGAAGGATGGGCTTTAGCAACAGTCGACAACTGATCATAGAGAGTACCATCAAAACTGCTGATCTTACTCTCGATGCCGTCATCATAGTATTGCATCCATGGCTTATCCATATTTCCTCCCCGCTAAAATCCTAAAGATTTTTAATAAGTATACCACCGTCTGTCCGTTTTTTCCCCATTATCTAGTGCTATAATGTCACAAAATGCTAACAAAAAAGGACAGATATCATGGCAAAAAAGAATTCAACATTCTTCTGCAGCGAATGTGGTTTTGAGACAACCGGATGGTCAGGCAAATGCCCTTCCTGCGGTGCTTGGAACACGATGACAGAATCGACAAAGGTTACCGGAAGTTCGAGTAAGACAGCTAGTCCCGTAAGATCAGCCAATCAATTCTCATGGACCAACAGTTCCTCTACCGTGAAGCTTTCCGAAGCAGGAACAGAGACATATATAAGGCACTCTTCAGGAATCAAGATCCTCGACAATATCCTTGGCGGAGGCATAACCGAAGGAAGCATCACTCTTATTGGCGGTGAACCGGGTATCGGTAAATCCACGATCCTTCTTCAGATCGCCGATCTCTGCGAATTCGAAGACCGCAATGTCTTCTACGTTTCAGGTGAGGAATCGCCTAGTCAGATCGCACTTCGTGCGGATCGTCTTGGTATCAAGAAAGACAATATCACAGTATGTTCTGAGACATGCTTCGAAAGGGTTGCTGAACAGATCGAGAAGAACAGACCTTCCCTTTGCATCATCGACTCAATACAGACTCTTTATTCAGAGAATATTACGGGAACACCGGGAAGTGTCTCTCAGACAAGAGAAGTTACCGCTGGTCTCGTAAAGATCGCCAAGACAAACAATATGCCTATATTCCTTGTAGGTCATATCACTAAGGACGGAACTATTGCCGGACCTAAGACTATCGAACATATGGTAGATACTGTCCTCTACTTCGAAGGAGAAGATCTTGGTTCATACAGGATCTTAAGATCGATCAAGAACAGATTCGGAAAGAGCGGCGAGATCGCCTTTTTCGAGATGGGAGAGAAAGGTCTTGTCCCTGTACAGGACTATCAGTCGATCCTGATATCCGGACACCCTGTCAATGTTCCGGGAACTTCCATCTCTTCTGTAATGGAAGGTACCAAGGCCGTTGCAGTCGAGATCCAGGCGCTCCTTACTCCGAGCGGATATGCAAATGCCCAGAGAATGTGCACAGGACTTGAGCGTAACCGAGTTAACATGCTCCTTGCAGTAGCCGATAAGTTCCTTAAGCTCAATACTCCGTCGTTCGATTCATTCATCAATGTGGTCGGTGGACTTAAGGTGTCTGATCCTACTTTGGATCTTGCGATCCTTGCGGCTGTCATATCATCCGTCAGAGGGATTCCTGTAAGAGCTGATTCGATGATCCTTGGCGAGGTCGGACTTACCGGAGAAATAAGACCTGTAACCTCTTTAAGACAGCGCATCGCATGTGCTTCAAAAGCCGGTATCAACACGCTTATACTGCCCTCTTCAGCAAAAAAAGAAGCCGAGAAATATTTACTCTCCGGAGATTCAGATTTTATATTAAAAAATAATAGCAAAAAAACAAACAATTGTGATAAAATCGTTTCGGTAGAATGCATCTACGTAGATAATCTATCGGAAGCAACCGATGTGTTGTTTTCATAACTACGAAGAAAGGGTATATGTTTATGAGTCCTGTATCGAACAGTACTTTGAAAAAAAAGAATCTTAATATCAGCAGGGTATTCGCGATAATCCCTGCAGCCGGACTAAGTACCAGAATGGAATCCGACACAAATAAACAGATCATGGAGATCGACGGAACTACAGTCATCGAGAGAACACTCGGTGCTTTCCAGAAGTTCGCCGATGACCTCGCTCCTGCAGGTATTACACTCCGTGCTGTTGTTGTTACAAGTCCTGAGTTGATCTTTAAGGTTAACGGACTTATCAGATATAACAAATTCGAGTTCGTTTCAGATGTTGTCCGTGGCGGCAATACACGTATGGAGTCAGTATGGAATGGTATCGAGGCATTAGCTGATCTTCCTTTCCCTCCAAACGACAACGATATAGTATTTATTCACGATGGTGCTAGATGTCTCGTTGATCAGCCTACACTCGAGCGTTGTCTCGAAGGCGCACTTCAGTATGACATCTGTGCTGCAGCTGTTCCAGTAAAGAGCACAATCAAGCAGACAAGAACAGATATCCTTGATGATATCCCTACAATGAGCGCACCTGCAGCACCTGCTGCTCCTGCTGTTCCATCAAATGAACCTGCACCTAATGTAGTTCCTGATGATCCGATGGAAGCTCTTTTCGCTAAGAAAGAAGAGACACCACGTGAGACTGTTAAGGAACCAGAGCCTTATAGACCTCAGTATTCTTCCCTTGCTGAACTTATGGCAAGCAAGAAGGCTGAAGCTGAAGGCAGAGTATATAATCCTAATCCGATTCCTGAGCCGGAGCCGGAAGAAGAGGAAGAAGCTGAGCCAAGTCCATTTGCTCCACCTTCCGGTCGTTCTTCAAATGCAGACTTCAGACTCGAGAAAGTTTCTGCAGTTCCTGTTGAACAGCAGACTTCACAGAAGAAGCAATCTTTCAACATCGACTTCTCAAGACTTCCTTCCCTTGCAGAGAAACTTGGTAAGGCAGTTATGAGCGTTGACCCTGTTGAGAGCATGAAGAGCGGTGTTAAGAAAGTAACAAACGCAGCTGGCGGCAATCAGGAAGAAGCAAAGGAAGAAGCTCCTGTAGTAGAAGAGAAGAAGCCTTATGTAAGACCTGATTCACCATTTAAGAGAATCGATGTAAGTGCTATCAATGTAGATGAAGAGCCTGAGGTTGTTGAGGAACCTGAAGAAGATGTTGCACCTTCTCCATTCAAGCCTGCAGCAGCTCCTTCACCATTTAAGCCTGCAGCAGCTCCATCACCATTCAAGCCTGCTCCAAAGCAGCCTGTTTCACTTGATGAGCCTGCTAAGAAAGAGACACCTGCTTACGACAGACGTAATCCGATGGATAGACCAATCGGAAGACCTGTAGGCAGAGCTGCTTCCAGCAATGCAAACAACAATACAAAATCAGGAAGACCTATGACAGCAGCAGAAAAGGCTGCAGCAGCCGGTGGAGCTACTCCTGCTGCTACAAGAGGCGGCGCAGCAGCAAGAAAGAGCAATCCTGCCTTCAATAATTCTCCTGAGGTTGTTTCCACACCTGACAGAAATGAGCTTATGGAAGTTCAGACACCACAGGTATTCAGATTCGATAAGCTTATCAAGTCTTATGTAAATGGTATTAAGAATAATCTCAATGCTACAGACGATACATCACTTGCTGAAGCTATCCACCTTAAGGTTCATCTTGTCGAAGGTTCATATACCAACATCAAGATCACTACTCAGGAAGATATCGCTTATGCAGAGATGATCCTTAAGCGTCAGGCAGCTGAGAACGCAGGGTCATAATAACAAAGACCTGTATTCCCTCGCCTTTTCCAAATGAGGTGAGACCTTCACCGGTCGTAGCGGTAATACCTACATGTGAAGGATCGATATTAAGTAAAGAACCAAGACTCAAGCGCATCTTCTCGATATGAGAAGAGAGCTTGGGTCTTTTACATTCTATTGTCATAGAGACATGGACTATCTTCGCATCTTTCTTCTCAAGATCTTCCAATGCAACTTTAAGATATGCTCTGCTGTCTTTGATCCCCTGCTCCAGGCAGATCTTATCAGCAACTTCGCCAAGTATATTTCTACATGTAAAACCTGAGATGGCATTAGTAATTGCGTGAAGTACAACATCCCCGTCACTATTTGCGATATAAGGATGATCGCTTGGAATGTCGATCGCTGCAAGCTTGATATCGCAAGCTCCTTTCTCCATATCGAAAGCGTGACTGTCTTGTCCAATCGTTGATATATATGCGTATTCCATGATTCTTTATACTCCTTGTTCTATAAGCCAATTATACACATCGGTCGCAGTCCAGTATTCATAACTTATCGCATTGAAGCCGATCTTCTCTTCTCTGTTCTTGACCAAAACAAAATCAGGAACATATGCAACTTCATATTCACTGACTATCTCTCTTTGACTCATTATATCAATACCGATGATAAGTACTCTTCCATCGAGCTTTTGTGCTATATCTTCAACACCTGCTGTAATGCCCGCTCTGTCAGTTGCAGTTGAGGAATAAAAATACAGACATACGGGAATGTCACAGTTGTTTATAACTGAATGGAATTCCTTGATCTCTCTATAGATTATGCCAGGCTCCTCTTCACCTTCAATGTTTTCGAGTACCATGGCATATATTGGAGAATCATATGACTCCTCTCCAATGAAATCCTTGTAGGATACTGTCTTGTTCTTTTCATCGGAACACGAAACTGCCGTCATCATTACCGACAAAATGGTAATGACAGCGGCAGTCTTGATCAAAATTCTTATAAAGTTATTCCTCATCAGCCTTCGATCATGCTCTCAACGAGCTTAACTGTTCCATCGAGATTTCCTGCTGGGATCTTCTCGATATCGCCTGCATCAACAAGCTTTGTGATATCAGGATCTAATGGGAGCTTATCAAGTACAGTAACGCCCATCTCGGAAGCAGCCTTCTCAACGTTATTGTTGTCACCAAAGAGCTTGATCTCTTCGCCGCACTTACCGCACTTAACATAACTCATGTTCTCAACGAAACCGAGAACCTTAACCTGCATCATAAGAGCCATGTTTCTAGCCTTGTTAACGATCATAGAAACGAGGTCTTGTGGTGTAGATACCAATACGATACCGTCAACAGGGATCGACTGGAAGACTGTAAGAGGTACATCGCCTGTGCCCGGAGGCATATCGATAAGAAGAACATCGAGTGTTCCCC
The DNA here is from genome assembly GCA_017649745.1 of Clostridiales bacterium. The sequence continues at coordinate 5,995 of JAGCGE010000124.1, forward strand.
AATTTACATCTGTCCAGAACTGCTTAACGAGACCTGCGATAACAGGACCTCTCCAAAGAACAGGTGCATCAGCGTTTTCGAGAAGAAGGTTAACACTGACTGCCTTGATTCCTGAATGTGTTGTAGCTGGGATGATGTTCTTGTTCTCGTCACCCTTAAGTGATCCCTTAAGACCGAAAGCCTGTGGGATAGAAGGACCTGTGATATCTGCATCAAGGATACCTACATTGTATCCGTCTCTTGCAAGACGAGCTGCAAGGATAGATGTTACAAGTGACTTACCGACGCCGCCTTTACCACTGCATACGCCAATAACCTTCTTAACTGATGAATACTTATTTATCTCTTCCAAAAGGCTTGTCTGCTGCTCTGTGCTCTCACCGTTAGCTGATGGACAGCTGCTCTGTGAGGTGCATGTAGCCTTTGATGGACATGAATCACAACCCGACATTTTTATTCCTCCAAAATTTACTCTGATAGATTATACAACGATTATATTTTTTTTCAAATTTCAGCAGTTTCCGAACTCACCTTGTTAGATTTCGCAAGATAATAAGCCGGTGCTGCGAATGTTATTCTACCTGAAACTATGAGCGAAGCAAACAGGACCGAATCGATCTGATAAGGTACGAAAGTCAGCACGCTGTCGAGCTCAGTGGCATATTTAGAAAAGATGCCGTACAAGGAAAGCGAATCGATAAAGAATGACATATTGATATTAGATAGCGCAATGACCGCTACTACATTCATAGGTATTCCTGCCAGCCAGATCCACGGTTTCTCATCCCTCAAGAGGTAGCAAGCCGCGAAATGTGCTGTTATCAGGAACAAGGATACGATCGATATCCATATCCATGCATCTACTCGAAAAGCTATAGTCGGCGCAAAAACAAAAAGGGTAAACTGCGTATAGAACTCAACGACTGCAACGATAAGTACGCTTGTCAGTCGGCTGTTAGTGTTCTCGATATCCCTTTTTCTGTTAATGTTACGCATATAACCTCTTAAGTTCTGCTTCACCGTTTTCGATAATTATATACGATGGAGCTGTTCCGTTCTTCGGAATCGAAGGAGATCCCGGATTCATTATCCTGATATCGCCTCTCATCTCGTCAAGTGCAACATGAGTATGTCCGTAAAGGAATATACTGCCCGGAGCAAGAAACGGAAGATTATCAGGATTATGGTGATGACCATGTGTCGCAAAGATCGTAACGTCACCTGACACGATATAAATGTATTCTGCCATTATCGGAAACTCGATGACCATCTGGTCAACCTCTGTATCGCAATTGCCGCGAACCGCTATTATACGCTCTTTAAGGGCATTGAGTTCCTTGATGACCTCCTTAGGAGCATAATCCTTCGGAAGATCATTACGAGGGCCATGATAAAGAAGATCTCCAAGAAGAAGCAGCTTATCTGCCTTCTCCTCATTAAACTTCGCGATGACATCACGACACTTTACAATGTCACCATGAATATCTGAAGCAACCATTATCTTCATTTACCCTGATCCTCCTCACCTTTAAGAACAGATATTACAAGTCTATATGCATCGTTCTTTCCTGTCGAGAGCTTATCAAGAAGATGTTGCTCTCTTCTTCTCAGACCGTGTGCCATCTTATCGAGCTTATCATTAGCATTCTGCTTAGTATTCTTGAAATTGAGTTTCTCCTGAGAAACGAGTTTTTCAAGTATCTCTCTTTCTTCCTGTCTATGCTGCTTCATCAAAGCCTTCTCTTCTACTCTGTGAGTATTGTAAAGCTGTCTGTACTCACCGTAAGTCTCCACAGCAGGTGCAGTTCTCGTAACAACTTTATCTACCCCGCCATAGATCTGCTCGCCGAGCTTATCAGAAACATTCCTGATCTCTTTAGAAACATTTGTAAGAAGAGCAAGTTTTTTCTTGAAGCCTATGATCGTTATTACTGTCGAGACAATATCGAAAACAAGTATCGATATGAGGATCGTAAGAACGACTATCTTTACAACGAAAGGAACCTTCTCAAGGATATAGAGAACTGTCGGATGAAGTATCTTCATAGCAAGAGTACAAGCTACACCCCAGTATATGGAGAACTGAAGACAGATGAAACCTCCGATGTTAAGCTTATACTTCGAATAATCCCACCAACGAAGCTTGAATATCCTGTAAAGGATAAAGCCTGCCAGAAATTCGATAACAGTTGTTATGGCCATCGAACCGAAGAACAGTGCAACAAAATTATCCTGGATCGGAAGAAGGCAGAGGATAACGGCATAGAATCCGATTCCGTATACAGGACACAAAGGACCGTTAAGAAATCCTCTGTTGACGAATTTGCCTTCTGTTATTCCGTAATAGATGACCTCGATTATCCAGCCTATGAAGGCATAGATAAAGAACATCAGAAATGAATCGAAGATATCATATGGGAAACTCATTTTATCGACCTCATAACTCTGTAACCAGCCTTGATATCACAAGTCTCACAATTGCCGAACAGTTCATTAAGTTTTTTCTCAGTCGAAGGAGCTCCCTGCTTACGCTGTAAGACAACATAGATAGAACCGCCTTCATTAAGATGCTCGTAAGACTGCTCATAGAACTTAAATACTGTCTCCTTACCTGCTCTTACAGGAGGATTAGTAAGTATAAGATCGAACTTCTCGTCCTTATCTATAGCACTTAAGCAATCGCTCTCCATGCATGCCTTAAGAGGAGTACCGTTATTGATGCCATTCTCTCTTGCAAGATTAACAGCTCTCTTATTCTTATCGACACAGGTTACCTCTGCGCCCTTGAATACTTTCTTCATAACGATACCGACTACGCCGTATCCGCAACCAAGATCAAGGATAGACCAGACCTTAGCGTCTCTCTCCTTAAGATCTCTTATGGCAGACTGGATCATCAGATCACTTCCGAAATCGACCTGACTCTTGCTGAAAACATCAGTATCAGTTACGAATTCTAAATTGATACCGTATTGTCTATATGAAATGATCTTGCGATCTGATTCAGTCTGAGGATCGCTGTC
>JAGCGE010000125.1 GCA_017649745.1 Clostridiales bacterium
ATCATCGATAAGGAGGATGTCCTTGCCTTTGACGTCATTACCAATGAATTTGTACTCCTTAACAGGCGGCTGTTCGTTCATTGCGATCGAATAATCACGCTCTCTGTAGAAGATTCCCAAAGGGATATTAAGCATTGAAGCATAGAAAACAGCACGGCTGACACCTGTTTCATCAGGACTTACAACCATAGTGTGTTCAGGGCTTAATGTGATCGAGCCGAACTTCGAGATAAGAGTCGAGATGATCTTATAAGCAGATTTTGGTTTCTCGATACCCATTAACGGAGTAGCATTATCGATCCTTGTATCGTGAGGGTCAAAAACGACCAGATTAGATACGCCAAGAGAGTAAAGCTGTCTTAAAACAGCTGCACAGTCTAATGATTCATCAAGCTTTGATGTTTTATGGATCTGGATGCCTTCATACATGAATGGCATGATTACGTTGATACGACGAGCTTTTCCGGCACAAGTAGAGATGATCCTTAAAAGATCTCTATAGTGATCGTCAGGGGACATTATATGATCATAGCCTGCAATATCGGTCGATTCATTATATGAAAGGATATCCGTAATGATATAGATATCGTGACCTCTTGTACTTTCAGCAAGTTGGAATTTACCTTCGCCGGTGCCGAATCTGACGAGTTCTGAGTCGAAAATATAATTGGTTCTGAGATAACCTGGGTTAGTAACATAAGGATTAGAGCCTTCATTGAAACGTTTAAGACGCTTCTCGTATAAGATGTTACTGACCATTTGGGTGAATTCGGTGTTAGCTGTATGCGAAATAATGCCGATAGGACCAAACGGCTCAAGTCTCAGCTCATTATATGTAGAGTCTGAAGTCTCGCTTTTAAGCACTTTATTTCGCACTCCTTAATAAGTATATTTACAGTATAACGAACATCTAAGGTAAATCAACCGAAAAGATGTTCTTCGATAGCAGTTTTAAGATCGTCAAGACCGATCTTTTTGTCAGAAGAAACAGCGAAAACCGCTGCGTCATCGCTGAAATCGAGTTCATCAGCCAATTCGTTCAATCTTTTCATCATTTGCTGTCTGCTGAATTTGTCACATTTTGTAAAAACTACAAAATAGTTGAGACCTGAATTGTTAAGGAATTCAAGCATTCCGACATCTTCAGCAGAAGGGTTATGCCTGATATCCATAAGATGAAGAACCAGATCGATCTTTCTTCCGCAGGTGAAATAATCCTCAGCAAGTTTGGAGAATTTCTCCTTTTTCTCTTTTGAAGTCTTTGCATAACCATATCCCGGAAGATCGGCAATATAGAACTTCTTGTCGACATTGAAATAAACGACGGCTTGTGTTTTACCAGGTGTCTGAGACACTCTTGCAAGTCGTTTGTTGTCGGAAAGTGCATTGACTAGAGAAGATTTACCTACATTGGATTTGCCGGAAAATACTATTTCAGGCATATTTTGGGGAGGACATGCTTTGATGTCTGAAGCGATGCCATAGAAAACCGTGTTTCTGAAATTAACGCCCATAAGATCCCCCAAATAATTCTCATTTCTATTATATCTGATTAGATACAATATTCGGCTGTGCGTCTTTGTCGCTTTTTGTCAGAATTTGTCGGTTTTTCGTCGTTAATTTTTGTCACTTCCGTTTTTGAATTATGTTGCAGGGGGTGCCAATGTTAAAGCAATTTCTTTCTGAATACCTGAAAAAAATGCGTTTGAGGCCATTGCTGGTTCCTGCTGTGATGCTGTTTTTGATCCTGTCAGTTTATACAAGGTTTTATGAACCGAATGTCTCAACTTCGTTTGATAAACTTGATGTCTACATCTTGAGCAAGACGTGTAATCTGGATGACAGTATTGAATATGTCGGATACGCAAAAGAAATAGGGAAGATCAGGCTTGTAACTGATCAGGAGTATGATCTTGGCGATAAGATCCATGCCAAAGGATACTTAAGCGAGCCACAATCGGCTTCTGATCCTGGTACATTCGATTACAGAGATTATCTTAAACGAAAAGGAATCTTTTACAAATTGGTTATCGATGATGCAAAGATCACATGTCGTAATCCTATAGGAACTCATATCTCGAAGTTTCGTTATTTCATACGTGACAAGGTGTTCTATATTGTCGCTAAAGTGACATCAGAAAAAGATAGAGGACTTCTGTGTGCGTTGTGTTTGGGAGATACATCGCTAATAGATGACGAGACCAAAAGAGATTTCAGTCTAGCTGGTTGCTCTCATCTTCTGGCTGTATCCGGAACGCATTTCTCGTCTTTTCTTTTGATCGTTCAAGCCATGACTAAAAACATTCCTCGTAAAAATCGTAATTTGATCAGAATTATGTTTATCCTGGTCATCGGTTCATTGACCGGATGGACGGAATCAGTTACAAGAGCTGCGTTTATGAGTATTTGCACTGTTCGTTCGAAAGAGTCGATATCAGGTATGTGTTTTGCTGCGATCGTGATGATGATAGCTGATCCGTATAGCTGCAGATCAATGGGCTTTCTGATGAGTTTTGGAGCAACTATCGGAATTTTCTCGTTTTCGGGAAAGATCGTGGATTTGCTTGAAAGACTCCATATTCATAAGTCTGTGGCTTCCTTGGTTGCTTCCTCATTGGCTTCTAAGTTCGCATTGCTGCCTTTTTATATTGAAAACGGTGTGGCAGTTGGTTTTTGGATCTTTTTTTACCAGATTATATCTATCCTGATCGTTCAATTTGTCTGCATCGCTTTTCTTCCGGGTGTCCTTTTATCCCTGATCTCTTCGGTATTTATGTATCCTTGTATCGTGTCGGCCCGCTTGGTCAGATTTCTCTCGAGTCTTGGCGCTGATGCCTATTTTGACTCGTTTCTTCTAAGGCCTGATCATAAAGTGCTGATGCTGCTTTCGTTCGTTATATTGATCTCGTTTTTGTTCTTTCGAAAACACGTAAGATTCGTATTTGCTATATGTTTTATCCTTATGTTCGTCTTTTCGATCGATCTAAGCACAAAAGTAGTTTTTTTGGATGTCGGACAGGGTGATTCTTGTCTGATAATATCTGAGGATAGTTCGATCCTGATAGATGGGGGAACCTTTGAAGAAGGAGAGAGGGTCCTTCCTGACGTGCTAGATCACTATAAGATCAAAGAAGTTGATATAGCGATATTCTCTCATCTTGATGAGGATCATAGAGGTGGTATCGATTATCTTTATTCTATCGGAAGAGTCAGGGATATCTATGCTCCTGCTGATGACGGGAAAGGACTTAAGACCATGAAACGAGGGGATAGGCTTGAAGTTTCAAATATCGATATAGATGTCTTATGGCCTTTAAGTAATGATAATGTTGGTGCTAATGACGATTCATTAGTCTTAGAACTAACTTGTAATGACTGCAAGATCTTATTTACCGGAGATATCAGTTCTGAGGTGGAAACAAGATTGACTCAGGATAATTTCATTAATGATATTGATATCTTGAAAGTAGCTCATCATGGAAGTAAATATTCTTCTGATATTGATTTTCTTAATGCGTGCGAGCCTGAAAATGCCGTGATATCAGTTGCTCTGTATAATTCGTATGGACATCCTTCCAAAGAGGTTATCGATAAATTAGGAGAAGTTGGGGCAAATATTTACGAAACCTCGAAAAAAGGAGCGATTATTGTTAAAATTACTAGGCGAGATTACTCGATATCTTGTATTAAGGAGTAAATAATGGCATCTGCAAAGGTTAGTTTTCAGGATCTTAAGACATTGATCAAAGACAAAAAGCTTAAGAATCTCGTTCTTCTTTCGGGAGAAGAGGACTATTACTGCGAGTTTGCTGTTAATGAGATTAAAAAGACTTATCTTTCTAAAGATGCATATCAAATGGACTTTGTTAAGCTTAGCTTTGAGTCTAAGGCTTTTGATCTAGAGAAAGTTATCGAGAATACCGAACTTCCGCCATGGATGTCTGAAATGAGGATCGTACTTGTCAGGAATTCCGGCATCTTTGATGTAGCTGATCCGAAGAAGGAGCTTGCAGAGGCTTTTGAGAAGTTTGCTAAGAATATTCCTGAGACCAGCATGGTCATCTTTTGGGATGATAAGATAGATGGCCGTAAGAAGGGACTTCTTTCCATTTTCGAAAAGAATGGTATTTATTGTGATTGTCCTATCTTAAAGGACCATGAGATCGCTGAAAAGATCGCTAATAACCTTAGAATGCGTAATCTTACTATTGATTCAGATGCATGTGACAGCTTAATTAACCGTACGACTAAATCGATGAGAGCGATCGCTAATGAGATCACGAAGATAACGTATTACTGTGCATCAAAGGGGATCACAAATGTTGATTATTCTGTTATCGAGGCACTTTGTCCGCCTGATGTAAACAGCAAGATATTTGATATGCTCGATGCCATCAGCGAAGGTAACAGCGGTAAGGCACTTACGATCTTAAATAATCTCATTATTCTTGGTGAGAAGGAGATCAAGATCAAATATACATTTGCTAATCAGCTGAGAAAGCTTATTTGCGCTAAGGAACTTAATTCTGAAAAACGTATAAAGGAAGAACTTGGTGTGAGTGATTTTGCGGCTAAGAAGCTTAAGAAACAATCACAGAAGTTTCCTATGGAGAAGCTGATCGCATTGTTCTCTTCTTGTGCTAAGACAGAATATGAGGGAAGAATAGGTAAGCTTGATGAACGTCAGTCGCTTGAGATTTTGCTCGTGCTGGCTTGTAATAGTTTGACTTGAAGTAGCAAGTAGCATAAAATACATAGGTTAAACAGATAATAATTGGAGGACTTTTTGTGGATAAGATTAAGATGACTACTCCGCTTGTCGAGATGGACGGCGATGAGATGACCAGGATCATTTGGAAGCAGATCAAGGATATCGTGATACTTCCTTTCGTTGATCTTAAGACAGAATATTTTGATCTCGGTCTTGTAAATAGAAATGCTACTGATGATCAGGTTACTATAGATTCTGCTAACAGAACAAAGGAACTTGGTGTAGCAGTTAAGTGTGCTACTATCACTCCTAATGCTCAGAGAATGGAAGAATACGATCTTAAGCAGATGTGGAAGAGTCCTAATGGAACTATCCGTGCTATTCTCGATGGTACTGTATTCAGATCTCCAATCATGGTAAAGGGTATCGATCCGCTCGTTTCTACTTGGAAGAAGCCAATCACCATCGCTCGTCATGCTTACGGTGATGTATATAGAGATTCTGAGATGAAGATCGATGGAGCTGCTAAGGTAGAACTTCTTGTAACTTATCCTGATGGCAGCACAAAGACACAGGAGATCTTTAACTTTAAGGATTCTGGTGTTGTTTTGGGAATGCATAATACAGATAAGTCTATTTCTGCATTTGCACGTTCCTGCTTTACATACGCTCTTGATACTAAGCAGTCCTTGTGGTTTGCAACTAAGGATACAATCTCTAAGACATATGATCACAGATTTAAGGATATCTTCGCTGAGATCTTCGAAGCAGAGTTTAAGTCTAAGTTCGAAGCAGCAGGTATTGAGTATTTCTATACTCTTATCGATGATGCAGTTGCTCGTATCATGAAGTGTGAAGGCGGTATCCTCTGGGCTTGTAAGAACTACGACGGTGATGTTATGAGTGACATGCTCGCATCAGCTAATGGTTCACTTGCTATGATGACTTCAGTTCTCGTTTCACCTGACGGTAAATACGAATATGAAGCTGCACATGGTACTGTTACTAGACATTATTACAAGTATCTTAAGGGTGAGCAGACATCTACAAACCCTATGGCAACATTGTTTGCATGGACTGGTGCTCTCCGTAAGAGAGCTCAACTTGATGGTCTTGCTGATCTTGAAGCTTTTGCTGATAAGCTTGAGAAAGTATCTATCGAGACGATCGAAGAGGGTACGATCACAGGTGATCTTAAGAATCTTATCGACATTCCAGTAAAGAATGTTGTTAATACGGAAGACTTCCTTAAGGCTGTTGCTTCCAAACTTTAATCTCACGGAGGAGTAAAAATTATGAGTTATTACGAGACATGGATCGAGAGATCTGAGAAAGAGACAGATCAGAAGAAATATACACAGTATATGAACCTTTATTTCGTTCTTGAAAAGAACGCTTACGATATGATCTTGAGAGCATATCCTGATTATAAGGATCTTGTAACAGGTAAGGCTTCCGAGCTTTGCGAAAAGCTTAAGTTCGGTAAGGCTAACATGGATATCTTTGTAGGTTTCCTTGATGGTATCCAGACAAGCCTTAACGGTGAGATCGACATCGAGAATGTTGAAGATGATACAGATATCGCTCTTGATATCGATTTTGAGAAGCTTTACTACAACATGAGAGATGCTAAGGCTGAATGGCTTTACAAGCTCACATCCTGGAAGAACGTTCTCACAGTTGAGCAGAGAGACAGAATCTCTTTCGAGTACAGAGAAGCTAACACTGTTCATTCCGAGAAGATCGGTCGTAATGATCCATGTCCTTGCGGCTCAGGTAAAAAATACAAGAAGTGTTGCGGTAAAAACGCTTAATACTTAATTGATCTAAGGGGATTAGACGTGCGAAGACTGTTTTCCAACAAGTGGTTCATTATTGCTCTTATTGCATTATTTCTTGTTGCGATAATAATCTTGGGTGCTATCCCTAACAGTCCTTTGGATAAGGTACTTACACCTTTGAGGACTGTTGCTAATCCAGTTCAGAGTTTCATCAAGGGTTGCGGTACCAAGGTCGACGACTATTGGGCCGCAATTACTGATGGTGTTGCAATTAGAAAGCAGAATGTTGAGCTGAGCGAAGAGATAGCAAGGCTTCAGCATGAAGTTAATAAAGGTGAAGAAGCTATCATCAGATATGAAGAGCTTAAAGATGCATTCCATATCAAGGATACCTTCAGTGATTATGATATCTTCGGTTCATCAGTTTTATCGCGTGAAGCCGATGAATGGTTCAGCGTCATAAGGATCGATGCAGGTCAGGATGACGGACTAGAACTTACCGGCAATAATTCCTATGCCGTTGTTGATACTAAGTCATATCTTATTGGCCGTGTTATTGAGACGAACTCTACTGACAGTAAGGTTCTCCCGCTTTTACACGAAGGTTTTACCGTTAACGGTAAGGTAAATGAGGTTAATGGTGCGATCCTTATTGTTTCAGGCGATGCTTCTCTTAAGAAGAGAGGTTTATGCTTAGTTACCGGTATTGATGAGAATACTGTCCTTGAAGTAGGTACAGAGATAGTTACTTCAGGTGATGGTGGCCTTTTCCCTCAAGGTATTCCGATAGGCACTATTGAAAGTGTTGATTATTCTGATCCTTTGAATATTAAAGCTACTTTAAGGCCTTATGCTCAGGTAGATGATATTAAAGACGTATTTGTCATGGTTCCTTATGAGAAGGAGGAGGTTTCAGAAGACGAAGTAGCTGAGACCGAACAGACAAATGAACAAAATTGAGCTGGTACGTAAATATCTTCTTTATGTTGTATATGTCTTGTTCATAACCTGTGTTCAGGTATCTTTCCCAGACAAGATGTCTTTGAATGGTCAGATCGCGGACTTAATGTTCGTATTTGTTGTTCTGACAGCTTATTTCTTTGGCCTTAAAGACGGTATCGCTGTCGGAATAGCCGTCGGAATATTGAGAGACTGTTTTGCAGCTCCTGCTATCATAGGTTTTGGCGGTAAAGTCGTTTCTTCTGTTGGAATTGGTGCCTTTACGATGTTTGGTGTTGCAGTGTTA
>JAGCGE010000126.1 GCA_017649745.1 Clostridiales bacterium
CCAATCCTCAACGAGGTTATCAGCGCGCTGTCTTGCTTTGCACTGCTTACAGTCGATCAAAGGATCGGAGAATCCGCCTACGTGACCTGAAGCTACCCAGGTCCTCGGATTCATGATGATAGCAGCATCGAGACCTACGTTATATGGACTTTCCTGGACGAACTTCTTCCACCATGCTGCTTTAACGTTATTCTTGAGCTGAACGCCCAACGGACCGTAGTCCCAAGAATTTGCAAGACCGCCGTAGATATCCGAACCCGGATATACAAAACCCCTTGTCTTAGCAAGAGCTACGATCTTTTCCATTGACTTTTTCTCTGTCATTTTTCCTGTTCCTCGGTTCCTTAATTACTCTTCTACTTCTTCCAAGTCTTCCTCGGAAACGTCTTCATCTTCTGTTACCTCAGGTACTTCATCGAAGCTCTCTACAACTTCGATCATATCAAGACCAGTAACATCCTCGGATGACTCTTCTTTAACTTCAGCTGCTGCCTCGTACTGCATAGCACGCTCGAGCTCACGCTGTCTTTCTGCTTCTTCCTTAGCAAGCTGAGCTGCCTTTTCAGCATCTCTTGCTACCTTAGTCTTAGGAACTGTGATCTCCTTAGACCTGTCTCCCTTAACACAGACGACCTTATCCTGTGCAACTTCCTTGCAGGCAAGGGAAACCATGTTTGCTGCCTTGTCCGGGATCATCGGCTGGCCGCCTTCAACGAGCTGACGAGCTCTCTTACTTACGAGAACAACGAGTTCGTAAGCACAATCTGCCTTTGGCAACATCTTCTCGATCGATGGATCAACTAACATCTTTCAATACCTCTTCTTTCTTCGTATGATTTTTGTTTTTCTAACTTAGTTTCTGGTGAGCGTTTAAAGTGTCTTTTCTATTCCGCTCAATCGATCATATCTGCACTTTTCAGCCTTCATGATCGCTACTATATTGTCTACCGCAGTCTGAAGATCATCATTTACCACAACGTAATCAAACTTCTCTGCGCTTAGTACCTCTTCTCTTGCCTTCTCGAGTCTTTTCTGTACCAGCTCGAGGCTTTCGGTTCCTCTTCCCTTAAGTCTTTCTTCGAGTTTCTCGAATGACGGAGGAAGGATAAATATCGTTACCGCCTGCGGGAACTTCCTTTTAAGTGCCAGGCTTCCTGCTATCGTTATATCCAGAAGAACATCATCACCTCTGTTGCTCTTCTCGATAAGCGGTGTCGCAGGTGTTCCATAGTAGTTATCGACGTACATGTCGTATTCAATGATCTCGCCTTCTTTAACGAGCTTTTCGAATTCATCCTTTGTCCTGAAATAGTACTCGACTCCATCCTGCTCTTCGCCTCTCGGCGGACGTGTTGTTACCGATATGGAGTGCTTACACTCAGGAAACAATCTTCTTATCTCTTCGATTATGGTTCCCTTGCCGACTCCCGACGGACCCGATACGGATATCATCAAACCTTTTTCACTCATACCCGATCCTCACCTTCTAACAAAGCCTTAAGAGCTGTTGTATCGATAGAACTTAAGATGATGTGGTCACTGTCGGTGATTATTACCGAACGGCATTTCTTGCCTGCACATCCGTCTATCAGCATGCTCCTGTCTCTTGCTTCCTGGATCATCCTTCTTATCGGAGAAGAATCGGCTCCTGCTATGCAGAGGATCCTTCCGGATGCTACCAGGTTTCCGAACCCTATATCAATGAACTTGTTGCTGTCCTTCATTAATTTCCGTCGCCTTCCTTACACGAGATTCTGGATCTGCTCTCTGATCTTCTCGATCTCATTCTTCATAAGAAGAACTCTGTTTGTGATCTCCAGATCATTTGCCTTGGAACCGATGGTATTAACTTCTCTGTTGATCTCCTGAACGAGGAAATCCATTTTCTTTCCGATGCCGCCTTCTGAATTAAGGATGTTTCTTGCCTGTGAGAAGTGACTTATAAGTCTTGCAAGTTCTTCATCTATTGCAGCTTTATCAGCGAATACCGCAACTTCTGCTGCAAGTCTTGCATCGTCATAGAATGCTCTCTTCTCAGAATCCAAGATCTCGTCGATCCTGTCTGAGAGTCTGACCTTATAATCTTCGATAACTGACGGAGCTCTTGTAGCGATCTCGTTTCTGATACCTTCAAGATATTCAACCTTTGAAAGAAGATCTTCACAAAGTGCTTCACCTTCTGCTTTACGCATCTGGAGCATTCCGTTTAAGGCTTCTGCCATTACTTCGCTTATCTCTTTACCGAGAGTTTCTTCATCAACGGATGCCTGTCTTATGATAAGAACATCCTGGTAAGAAGATAATCTTGTAGCCGTAAGATCGTCCTGTCTTCCCGTTACTTCGCAAAGCTTGATGATCGCTTCCGAATATGCCTTTGCCAAACCTTCGTTAACTGCTACTTCAGTAGATGCGCTCTCCTGATCCTCATATGTTACATAACAGTCGACCTTACCTCTTCCGAGTGTGTCCGAGATCTGCTTTCTAAGTCCGCTTTCAGCGAAGTTAAATAGTCTCGGAAGTCTTATATTGATGTCACAGTAACGGCTGTTAACAGATTTAAGTTCGACAGTGTAACGTCTGGTAGAAAAAATCTTTTCCGCGCGGCCGAAGCCGGTCATGCTGTATGCCATAAAAAACCTCAAAAAACAAGGATAGAAAAGCCCTCTCGCGAAGATATTCCTTCGCCCGAGAAGGCTCGACTTTTTTATTATAATATATAGGCCTTAAATTAGCAACAAATAACTTTTTCGAAAGTCTCGAAACGACTGTGCTGCAGTCTCTTTCAGACCAAACTTTTTTCTACTGTACTATTTAAGGTACAATTAACCCTGATATATCCACAGGGTCAAATGATATAAAATCGGATGCTACGCACCTATAAAGGACTCCGTTAACTTCCCCTTCTTTGGCGACCATATGACCCTTGCCGTGAAGGTGGCCGTAAAGGCAGATATCAATATTGCCCTCCTCGAGTTTCTTTGCAAAATCCGTGTTGGTCGATGATTTGGTAACAGGCGGAAAATGGATCATGATGATGTGCTTTTTCTTATGCTCGGGATCAATCCTGTTGATGTCCTTGATGCAAAGATCAAGTCTAATGATCTCACGGTCGTATATCCTTAAGTCATCTTCGCCGAAATGGGAATCGCCCGGAAGTATCCAGCCTCTTGTGGCTCCGACTACAAAGTCTTCGACTTCGATCGCCTTGTTCTGAAGAAAATTTAATGAACTATAGCCCTTTTCTTCCGTGAATCTTTCCATCTTCTTGACGGTGGTCCACCAGTAATCGTGGTTACCTCTTGAAAGGATCTTTTTTCCGGGAAGCGACTGCAAAAACTCAAAGTCTTTATTTATCTCGCTTAAGTAAGTAGCCCATGAGATATCGCCCGGGATAAGGACAGTATCTTCGTCCTTTACCTTTGCTTCCCAGTTCTCTTTGATCTTGTCCATATAGTTATCCCAGAAGGGATTAAAAACATCCATAGGCTTATCGATATCTTTGGCAAGATGAAGGTCAGCTATGCTATATACGGACATCAGGTTACTCCTTAGAAAAATGCTCGATTATACGGTCGGCGTTCTCCTCAGTTATCGAAGGACATTGTAGTAGTTCTTCTCTCGTTGCTTCGGAGATCTTTTTGATTGTACCAAAATGCGAGAGCAATTTCTTCCTTTTGGCAGGACCTATTCCGCTTATCTCCTCGAGGCTATACCTTAAATTTCTCTTCTTGGAGAGCTTACGCTGGTATGTTATCGCGAATCTGTGGACTTCGTTCTGGACTGCAGTAAGAAATCTTAGAAGGACTAATTCATCATCGTTCAGGTTGTCCTTATCAAGGTATATCTCTCTTCCGTCAGGGAACACGAGACCAGCGGTCTTGTGCCTTTTGTTCTTGAACATACCCGCCAGAAGGATCTTATCGTCTAATCCGAGTTCCGTTAAGACTTCCAAGATCGCGGATACCTGACCCTTGCCGCCGTCAGCTAAGATCAGTTCGGGATATGTAAAACCGTCGTCTTTGCCGTGAGAAAAACGCCTTGTAAGGACTTCTCTCATTGATGCGAAATCATCCTGGGTCTCTACTGTCTTAAGCTTAAACAATCTATAGGACTGCTTGTCGGCTTTGCCGTTAGTAAAGACTACCATGCCCGAGCAGATGTCATCGTTTCCGAGGTTGGAGATATCGAAGGATTCGATCCTCTTGATGCTTCCTTCTTCGATGCCGAATTCCTTCTCGATTATATGAACTGCTGCATTAGGGTCGCTTCCTGCTCCGCCGCCTCTTAAGATCCTTCGGGTCATCATCTCACGGGCGTTAAGTTCCGCCATCTTAAGAAGCGCGAGAAGTTCGCCTCTTTCAGGCACCTTGATGGTGACTTTGTGCTTTGCCAGACCCGTAAGGTAATCTTCGATATCTGTAAGGCTTGATTCGTCATCCAATTTACACGGGATTATTATGGTCTCAGGAATGAACGGGGCATTGTCGTAGTACTGCATCAAGAAGTTTAAGATGAGCTCGGAGTTTTCGGAGCCTTCGCTTCTTACAAAGTATGTGGATGAACCGACGACACGGCCGTCACGCAGTTCGAGTTTTCGAATAGAAGATTCACCAGCATCAGAATAGATACCGATGGCGTCTACGTCACGCCTTATGTCCATGAAGATCTTCTGGCTCTTGGTGATGTTCTCGAGCGCAAAGAGCCGGTCCCTGTAGATGGAGGCGCGCTCGAAGTCATAGGATTCCGCGGCCTTTTCCATCTGCTGACGGATCATGGACTTGATGCCGTCATAACGGCCTTCGAAGAATTCGACGATATTTCCCATCATCTTAAGGTACTCGTCGGCGTTGATGCCGCCGTTACACGGAGCCAGGCACTTGCCGATGTGGTAGTTAAGGCACGGGCGTTCCTTTCCGATGTCACGGGGGAGCTTACGGGCGCATTTTTTCAGAGGGAAGATGGCGTCGATGGCCTTAAGGAAGACAAAAAGGTCGCCGTTAAGGTACGGGCCGAAGTAGAGGGCGCCTTTTTTCCTGGCTTCCTCGTCGGGACGGAAGACCTTCATGACCCTTGGGAATGCTTCGTTCATGGTGATGCAGACATAAGGATAGCCTTTGTCATCACGAAGAAGGATATTGTAATGGGGTTGATATCTCTTGATGAGGTTGGCCTCGAGAAGGAGTGCCTCAGCCTCTGTGGATACGACCACGTATTCGAAGTCCGCCACGTGAGAGACCATTGCTCTTACTTTGTTGTTGGGGATGTCGTGGTCGCCGAAGTAGGATCTCAAGCGGTTTCGAAGTTTCTTCGCTTTGCCTACATAAATAACGCAACCCGAAGCGTCCTTCATCAGGTAAACTCCGGGTTCTTGTGGTACTAAATCAAGCCGAGCGTCAAAGCCGTTCATGAAACCTTAGGGTTGTTCAAGTAACTTACGAGCTCATCTACCGCTTCCTGTGCGTCAACACCGTCAGCATTAATATCTATTCCAACTCCGTTCTCGATACCGAGTGACATAACTCCGAGAAGACTCTTGGCATTCGCACGACGCCCGTCTCTGGTCAGGTAGATTGTGCTCTTGAAACTCGAAGCCTTTTGGATAAGCATCGCAACAGCCTTCATCTGAAGCGCATCCTCACACTTAAAAACTACTGTCTCTTGTACCATAGCCGCCTCCTTAAGAAACGAAATATACTATGCAAATCTTATTGCAAGTAAAGTATATTTTCACGAAAAAACAAAGTCAACAAAATAAGGAACGGCGAAGTTTTTTTCGCTTTTTTCAACGGCAAATGAGAAAAGATTTTCATTTCTTTTGGTTAAATTCACAACTCGATTTTAAGAAGAAGTGCGTCTTGTCCCTGACCGTAATAATCCTTGCGCGATCCGTAGGTCTCAAAGCCCAGCATCTCATAAAGCTTCAGCGCCGGCATATTCTCCTTATTGACCTCCAGGAACAAAGTCTTTACTCCTCTTTCCTTAAGCCTGTCGAAAACGCCCGCCATCACTTTCTTCGCGATGCCCTCACGCCTGTACTTTCCTGCCACGCATAGGTTACCGACTTCTGCCTCATCCATTACAAATGATGTGCCGCAGTAGCCCACGACTTCGCCTTCCTGGGTCCTCGCGACCACGGCGACCTTCTTGTCATTTGTCACAAGGTCCTTAAGTTCATCTATTGTCCACGGATGAGCAATGCCCTCCGCTTCGAGGATCGTCACCTTATTAACATCCTCTTCCTTCATGTCTTCGATAGTTACTTCCGACGGCTTTTTGAACCTCTCGGCCTGTGATCTCGCACAGTACTTAGGGCTTATGGTTATGGCGTCCTCGATTAGAGCCTCCCCGCCTTCGGCTACGCACTTTGCGATCCCCAGAGGAGTTATGAACGCACCCTCGGCATTCTCGATAGTTACCCCGTCGCGGTCTCCGAGAGCCTCGATCATTACCTTGGCGCCGTTGCCGCAGACGATGATCCTGCTTCCCTTCTCGACTTCGATCTTTGCTGCGAGATCTGCCGTATCATAAGCATTCTCTTCAACGACCGGCTTCATCTTCTCATCATAAAGGCCTGCGAAGACCCTCTTGTTCCTCGCGTCAAAACACGGAAGGATATAAGTCGTTCCGTTAAAAGCCACAGGCTCCACGCTTCTTCCCAGAGCCTCCGTAGAAGATACTCCCGCTACCTTCTTACCCGTTACGAGAGCCATGCCCTTAACAGTAGCGATGCCGATCCTGATACCTGTAAAAGATCCCGGGCCTACAGTTACGCCGTAAAGATCAACGTCTTTATTAGTGACTCCTGCCTTATTAAGGACTTTATCCACCAGCGGAAGAAGGACCTCCGAATGAGTCCTTTTTTCCATGCTGATCTCATAGGCGATCTCATTAACGGATCCCCCGAACTCCATCTCATAAAATCCGGCGCAGCAGGTCGAATTGGACGTATCAAAAACCAGCAGCTTCATGTCTTACCTCGTAAAGATCTTCCTGATCTTCTCGTTAGTATCTTCATCATATTCTTTCTCATCATAGACCACCGTCAGGTCTCTTTCACTTCCGACGCCTCTTATGAATATCCTTATGGAATTTGGCGGCAGCAGTTCCTCGATTACTGAGCTCCACTCGATAACGCAGATCCCGTCCTGATAGAAATACTCATCAAGTCCCGAATCCAGAAAATCGTCAGCTCCCTCGAGCCTGTAGGTGTCAAAATGATAGACGGGGATAATCCCGCCCTGATATTCGTTAACTATCGTAAACGTTGGGCTCGCGACTCTTGAAGTTACGCCGATCCCTTCGCACAGTCCCTTTGTAAAGACGGTCTTTCCTGCTCCCAGGTCGCCGTCCAGCGCCACGACTGAACCCGCCTTTAATACCCCTGCGAGGTTCTTACCAAGCATCTTTGTCTCTTCTTCGGAACGTGATACGATCTTAAATTCCATAGCTTTCCTCATTTGGCATAGACAGGCATCTTGCCCTTGATGATCTTTTCAGCCATCGGATCGCCCATGTCTATCATTACAAAGTCCAGGCCGTCCAGATGAGGACCTACCTTATTTCCCAGTTCCTTCAATACTTCATCCGTTTTTCCCGCATGGTCAACGACAAAGAGCCACTCAGGCTTATCCTTGCCTTCTCTTTGCATTAGCTGGATGAAGATCCTGAAGATCTCGTCTCTTGACGCACCGAAATCAATCGTGGCATTACCCATGCCGTCCGGGAGCCTGTCGGGATCACCGACTTTTATATTGGCGCTCTTTGGCGCATCGGACTCCTTGATGATGCCGTCCTTTTTGAACTCATCGATTATGGTCTTAAGCATATCTTCCCTGAAGAGGACCTCTTCAGCTCCTGGGTTAACGACAAAGCCGTTGATCTTGCTGTTCTCGTTCAAGACGAGATCCGCGAGATCCATGAATCCTGCGACTATTCCGTTTTGCTTGCCGCTCGGGAATGCATTATTGAAACTTATGGAATCAGCATAGACGATCTGGTATATCCTTCCCTCGTCGCCCTGTACTGCGTGAAAACGCATCTTGCCCTCTTCATTACCTTCCACCGGCAGGATGAACTTTGCTTTCACTGCCTCCGAGAGAACCTTGAGCATGTTCTCTTCCGTGTTTTCGCTCCTTATGACCTTCATGGCCAGAAGAAGCGCAGGGTTCTGGATGTTGTTTTCCTTCATCTCCATCTTATGGTATCTCTCCTGATATTAATTTCCGAATAACCTTGTGCACACCCACAGGAAGAACGGTATGGTCGCGATCATAACGACGACCGTCTGCGCGAAGATCCTCGCACAGAGCTTTGGTGCACAGTTGAACTTCTCACTGAAGATAACGTTCATGGATCCGCACGGCAGCGCGGTCATCATGACGATAGTAGTTGCCGTAACAGGCATGATATCAACGTAGTGCCTTACGATGATAACGGCTCCCAGCATAATTAGAGGGAACACGATAAGTCTCATGGCTGTAGAAAGATAGCAGAGCTTATCCGTAACGAGCTTTTTGATATCAACAGTAGTAAGAGTAGATCCGATCATGATCATCGCGAGCGGCACAGTCATGTTGCCGACGATATCTATCGTATCCTTAAGCCTTACAGGCATTCTCCACGGAATGATAAAAAGTATCAGCGCCGCGATAGTCGCGAGCGTAACCGGGTTAACCAGAAGGTTTCTAACGTTCGCCTTCTGCCTTGAGAGCTTATGCTCACCGTAGGTATACATGAAGATGTTAAATACCATGTTGTAGCATGAAGCAAGAAGCAAGCCCTTCGCTCCGAAGATCGCGCCCAGAAGCGGGAATCCTACAAAACCCGTGTTCATGAAGATCGACGTCATGAGAACGACTCTCTTTTCCGGATCTTCCATCTTCATCCTGCCGATCATGATCCTCATGCCGATGATCGAGAACGTAAAGTAACAGAGAGCCGCACCCGCCACCGCGATGAGCGCCAGGATCATCTCTCTGGAATATTCATATTGGCTCGACGAGATGAGGTTAAACGGCAGGACCGCGTGAACCAGAATGTTCGACAGTCCCGTCTGAACTCTCTCGTCTATTACTCTTGCCCTGCGCAGGATAAATCCCAGGATTATCAGGACCATCATCTGCAAGAAGCTGAATAAAAGCGCTGTCATAGTTCCTCCAATTAGCCCAAAAGCGTCCTCACCGCCGTCTTGTAGCCGCCCAGAAGCTTCTCTGCCTCCTCGCGGTCCATCTTCGGCTTATACACCTTTGAAGACTCGTAAAGTTCTCTCAATTCATCCTTATTCTCGAAAAAGCCCGCATAAAGTCCTGCGACCATTCCGACTCCCATTGCCGTCATCTCATCCGACCTTGCCCTACAGATATCCATATCCAGGATATCCGACTGCAGCTGCATCAGGAAATCGCAGGCGCACACGCCTCCGTCGACCTTCATCTCTCTTCCCTTGATGCCCGTCTCCTCCTGCATCAGCCTTATGAGTTCCGCTACCTGATAAGCGATAGCCTCCACGCCGGCTCGAACTATATAATCACCACCTGTGCCTCGTGTCAAGCCCAAAACGGCGCCCCTTACCTCAGAATTCCAGTAAGGCGCCCCGAGTCCCGTGAACGCAGGCACCATGTAGACTCCTCCGTTATCCTTCAAGGCCGAGCAGATCCTGTCGCAGTCGGAAGGTTCCTTGATAAGTCCCATCTCATCTTTAAGCCACGAGATAATGGATCCTCCCTGGAAAACGCTTCCCTCCAGAGCATACACCACCTCGTCTCCGATGGTACAGGCTACCGACGTCAAAAGTCCGCCCTTCGAACAAAGCGGCTCACTACCTATGTTCATCAGCGTAAAACAGCCCGTTCCGAACGTGGTCTTCGACTCACCCTTACTAAAGCATGTCTGACCGAACAGCGCAGCTGCCTGATCTCCCGCGACGCCCGTTATATGCACTCCGTTCAAGATCTCCAGCGCCTCGGTCTCAGCAGCCGTCAGCGGTATCTGATCGACCTGAAGGCTTACTTCCCCGTAGTCATAGCCTGACGGAACAGGCTTAGCAAGGCATTCAACGGGGATATCGAACAGGTCCGTTAAGGCCTCGTCATATTTAAGTTCTCTGATGTTAAAGAGCATGGTCCTTGAGGCGTTGGAATAGTCCGTAAGGAAATTCTTCTTTCCCGTGAGCCTGTAGACCAGGTACGAATCAACGGTTCCGCAAAGGACCTTGCCGGCCTTTGCCTTATCTGCCGCGCCCTTGACGTTTTCGAAGATAAAACGCATCTTGGTGGCGGAGAAATACGGGTCCAGTTTAAGTCCCGTCTTGTATGTGATCTCGTCGAGCCTGGAGACGAACTCGGTCCTTTTGCAGATATCGGCCGTCCTTCTGCACTGCCAGCAGATCGCAGGGTGCAGCGGCCTTAGTGTCTCCTTATCAAAACAGATGGTGGTCTCGCGCTGGTTGGTGATGGCGACGGCCTTGATCTCGCCTTTTTGGACGCCGAATCTCGTGATGACGTCGGCCATGGCCTTAAGCACCGAGAAATATATCTCATCAGGATCATGCTCAACATATCCGGGCTTCGGATAGTGCTGGGTCAAAGGCATCCCGCAGGACGCCTTGAGCGTGCCGTCCTTACCGAGCAGAAATGCTTTGGTGGACGTCGTTCCCTGATCTATCGACAGAATATATTCACTCATGCGCGAACCTCCTTATCGGGTCAAAGCCTCCTGTAAAGCCTCGACAGTTCGTAGTACCACTCGTTATCGATGCCTGCCAGATCCTCGTTGGAGAACCTGATCATCCAGTTGCCTGTCGGAGTTCCCGGCGTATTCATCCTGGTGTCTCCGCCGTAGCCGAGAAGATCCTGTACCGGAATGATCGCCACATCCGCGTGGCTCATCCACAAAGTCCTAATGATCGCACGGCAGGACGCGCTTCTCGTACCGCCCTCACCCCAGTTGCCGCCTTCAAAGCCGCAGTACTTGAGGCACTCTCTTCTCTCATTCTCCGGAGCTTCCCACAGCCACCCGAGGAGCGTATTGTTATCGTGCGTTCCCGTATAGGCAACGCAGTTCTTCGGGAAGTTATGCGGCAGGTAGAAGCTGTCGTCGTTCGGATTAAACGCGAACTGCATGACCTTCATTCCCGGAAGCCCGCACTCCTTCATAAACTCCACCAGGTCAGGCGTCATCTCGCCCAAGTCCTCGGCAAAGAGCCTGCTGCTGTCACCGAAGACCTTGTCCATCTCATGGAAGAAAGCCATTCCCGGGCCCTTGACCCACTTGCCTTCCTTCGCGGTCTTCGCGTCCGCCGGGATCTCCCAGTACGAACTGAACGCCCTGAAGTGATCGATCCTGACATAATCATAGAGCTTATAGTTCTCGGCGATCCTGTTCATCCACCACTCAAAGTTGGTCTTCTTGAGCTTATCCCAGTCATATATCGGGTTGCCCCAGAACTGGCCGTCCTCACAGAAATAATCCGGCGGCACTCCCGCCACCTTCTCGAAAACGGTCTCCGCGCCCTTTTTCTTGTTCATCTTGAACATGTCGCGCTTAGCCCATACATCAGCCGAGTCACCGGATACATAGATCGGCATGTCACCTACGATACATATGCCCATCTCGTTGATCTGCTTTTTGATATCCGCCCACTCCGTGCAGAACAGATACTGCACGAACGCATGGAACAGGTAATTATCTGACTTCCTTATGTCTTCCAAAGCCTTAGGATCATAGTCGCGGAGCTTCTTGTCGTCCCACTCCCACCAAGGTCTTCCGTAGTACATGTCCTTTATAGCCAGATACAAAGCTACGTCATCGAGCCACGTACTCTCATCGACGAACTTCCTGACATCCTTCTTCATCTTCGCATCGGCTCTCTCATAGGCCTTTCTTAAAAGCCTTTCCCTGTCGTTTCTCAGGTAATCGTAGTCGATACGCCACTTATTAACGTTATACTCGGCACTTACGACCTCCTCAGAAGTCAGAAGTCCTCTTGCCATCAATCTTCTCGGATCGATAAAGAGCCAGTTGCCTGCAAATGCCGATATGCTCTGATAAGGCGAATTGCCCATTCCCGGATACGAGAACGGCAGAACCTGCCAATAAGTCATTCCCTGTTTTTTCAACTGTTTTGCGAATGCCAGCGCTTCTTCACCGAAAACACCGATACCGAACGGTCCCGGCAAAGATGCGATGTGCATCAAAACGCCTGCGCCCCTCTTCATAACACACCCCACACAAATACTTTTTTTTCCAAAAACACTCTGTTATAATGTTTTGGTTTTATCGATATATTATACACTTATTAAGAAGAGGTGCAAAATGACATATACCACGGAAGAAGAGATCAAAAGACGTCGTACATTTGCCATAATCTCCCACCCTGACGCAGGTAAAACGACCATGACCGAGAAGCTTCTCCTCTACGGAGGCGCCATCCATATGGCTGGTTCCGTCAAGGCCAGAAAAGCTGCCAAGCATGCTACATCCGACTGGATGGAGATCGAGAAGCAGCGTGGTATCTCCGTTACCTCTTCCGTTATGCAGTTCAACTATGACGGCTTC
>JAGCGE010000009.1 GCA_017649745.1 Clostridiales bacterium
CTTAACACGATCGATGTCTTCGCGGTCGATCCGAACTTTGTCCTGCAGAAGGTCGTGATCGTTAGAGCAGGCGACGGACTCGATGCATCCTACTTCGGACCTAAGCCGACATACAGAAGCTGATAGCTAAATTCATAAAGCGAGCCGGTGCATATGTGTGCATCGGCTTTTTTGTGGGTGAAATTCTCTGTGCAAAAGAGTCTTAACTCCTTAGGCGTGAATCTGGTTTGGATACTTCAGGATTTTCCCGCCTAATGAGGTATACGGGTCCGGACATAAAAAACTGCCTCGAATGCAGCAATTCCTTGGGAACAGGAACACTTTATTCAGAGACAGCCTAGTTGTTATTTCAGGGAAATAAGATCAGAGCCATTTGTTCTTTCTGGCGATTATCGCGAAAAGGATTATTACCGCGAGAGATAATCCGATGACGTATATATATCCGAAATCCCACTTGAACTCAGGCATGGATTCGAAGTTCATTCCGTACCATCCCACGATGATCGTGAGAGGGAAGAAGATCGTCGTTAGAACTGTGAGGTATTTCATGGTGTTGTTCATCATGGTGTCCATATGAGCGGAGTATGCATCCTGCACGTGAACGACGGCATTGTTAAGGGAGTCAACATCTTCACGGAGACGTGTGATCCTCTGGCGCATGTTCGCCACATACATGAGCGAATCAGTCTCGAGGAAGATCTCATTCTCATCAGCGTCCAGGACTTCGAAGATATCGAGACACTGCTCATAGTAGTTCCTGATCTCGAGGAGCTTACGCTTGATCCTCAGAAGGTCTACGTTTATGTCTTCGTCAGGCTTACCCTTAAGGATGCTCTCCTCCATCTCGGTTACTTCGAGACCGACGCGCTCGAGATAACTGACATCACGGGACAGCAATTCATCAAAGAACGCATAGATGAGCTTCTCCAGAGTCATAGTCGATGAGGAGAAACGCTTGGTAGCGCGCATGAACTTCTCATAGGTGGAGCGATCTGTGTCGAGAACATCGATAACAAGGAAGAGATCCTTACGGATGTATAGCGATACGTAGTCGCTCGCTTCTTCATCATTTGTGTGTACAGGATCGATGACCTTAAGTTCCGTGAACGTATAATCATCATAGATCTCGACTCCGGACCTGAATATGGAATTAGTGGTCCTGCATGCTTCTACGGTACTCTCGGAAAAACCCTGTGAAGGCGCGATATTCGCGAGTTCATCGCAGGTAAGATAGCCTGCCTTAAGTACACCTTTGGTTGTCGGGAGTATTGATGATTCCTTGATCGTCGAACCGAATTCGAAAAACATAACAAAACCTCACTTCAATTTGTTGGGTATATTTTTGCAAATAATCAATAAATGAGCAATAGATTGAACCGCAAAAAAAATGATAATATAGGAACATCTCAAACTGTAGAGGTACAAAATGGACAAAGAACTTATCATAGTCTTGGACTTCGGCGGCCAGTACAATCAGCTGATCGCGAGACGAGTCCGTGAGTGCAACGTATATGCGGAAGTTCATCCGTACACATTGTCACTCGACAAGATCAAGGCGATGAACCCTAAGGGTATCATCTTTACAGGCGGTCCTAACAGTGTTTACGAATCGTCATCCCCGTCATATGACAAAGAGATCTTCGAGATAGGCGTCCCGATCCTCGGCATCTGCTACGGATCACAGCTCATGGCCTATAAGCTCGGCGGTGAGGTCAAGACTGCTCCAGTAAGCGAGTATGGTCACACAGACATCACGATCGACGGCGACAGCAAGATCTTCGACGGCGTCTCCCGCGAGACATCCGTTTGGATGAGCCACACTGATTACATCGCCAAGGCACCTGAAGGATTTACAGTAACTGCACACAGCAGCGTTTGCCCTGTAGCAGCCATGGAGTGTCCTTCTCGAAGACTCTATGCAACGCAGTTCCACCCTGAGGTAATGCACACCAAGGAGGGCGTAAAGATGCTCTCAAGCTTCGTATATGACGTGTGCGGCTGCGCCGGCGACTGGCAGATGGCGTCATTTGTGGAGACCACCATCGAAGAACTCAGAAAGAAAATAGGCAACGGC
>JAGCGE010000127.1 GCA_017649745.1 Clostridiales bacterium
GACCTTCGTGAGCTTCGTAAGAAGTCCGGCGGATACTTCGGTTCAGGTGAGTCCACAGGTTCTATCGGTGTTGTTACTATCAACCTTCCTAGAATCGCTTACCTTGCTAAGGATGAGGCTGATTTCTTTAAGCGTCTTGATAAGATGATGGATATCGCTGCTCGTTCCCTCCACGTTAAGAGACAGACGATCACTAAGCTTCTTGAAGAGGGTCTCTATCCTTACACAAAGCACTACCTCGGAACATTCAACAACCACTTCTCCACCATTGGTCTTGTTGGTATGAACGAAGTAGGACTTAACGCTAACTGGCTCAGAAGAGATCTCACACACGAGATCACACAGGAGTTCGCTAAGAAGGTTCTCAACCACATGAGAGAGCGTCTTTCCGATTATCAGGAAGCTTACGGCGATCTTTACAACCTTGAGGCTACACCTGCTGAGTCAACTTCTTACAGACTTGCTAAGCACGATAAGAAGCGTTTCCCACAGATCATCACAGCTAATGATGCTTCAGGTGTTTACTACTACACCAACAGCTCACACTTGCCTGTAGGATTCTCTTCAGACATCTACGATGCTCTTGATATCCAGGATCAGCTCCAGACTCTCTACACATCAGGAACTGTATTCCACGCATTCCTTGGTGAGAAGCTCCCTGACTGGAAGAGTGCCGCTAACCTCGTACGTAAGATCGCAGAGAACTATTCATTGCCATATTACACACTCTCTCCTACGTACTCCATCTGTCAGGCACACGGTTATCTCGCAGGTCAGGTAGAAGAATGTCCTGTTTGCGGAAAGAAGACTGAGACATACAGCCGTATTACTGGTTACTATCGTCCGGTTCAGAACTGGAATGACGGTAAGACTCAGGAGTTCAAGGATCGTAAGCTCTACGACATCAAGACTTCGGTATTGAAGCACAAGGGACCGCTCGTTCAGGCAGAGGCTTCCTCCAATGACCTCGCTTCCGTAGCATCTGAAGAAGGCGGTAAGGCAATGCTCTTCACAACAAAGACATGTCCTAACTGTAAGGCTGCTAAGGGATACCTTGATGAAGCAGGAATCGATTATGTAGTCATCGATGCTGAAGAACAGGCTGACCTCAGCAACAAGTATGAGATCATGCAGGCTCCAACTCTCGTAGTATTTGACGGAGAGAAGTATGAGACAATACCTAATCTGAGCAACATCAGAAGATTTATCCTTGATACTCAGGAAGCTACAGCGAACTGATACCTATAAAACATAACATTAGAAAGACCTCCGTTCACCTGAGCGGAGGTCTTTTATATCGGAAAAGATCGATCATCCAATGTCTAATATCTCGTCCACTGTTGCGTAGAGATAACCGTCTGTGGTGATCGTGCCCTCGACTACCTCGTCGAAGTGTTCTCCTGAGAAGGATATGGAACCATCGCTGTTCTTTACCACATCGATATAATCGAAATAGGTCATGAAATCTTCCAGAGCCGTCTTAGGATCATTATATTTCATTGCGAAAACATCATGGAAATGATGTATATCTTCGTCACCTTCGTCGATCCAGCCGCTCGCGATGAAGCCTTCCTCGACTTTCATGAATCCATACATGGTGGAAACGGCATTGGTGAATGAATAATGGCCTTCAGCCTCCAGTTCTCTTGCAAGCTCTTCGATCTCTTCCGTCTCGTAGTGTCCGGCCTTAGGTGAGCTGGAGTAGGAAACGACATTTGGTGTATCTGTGTACGTTATGATCGTGAAACCGTTCTGATCGATGGTAACGCTGTAAGTACCGTTATCTGAAGATATGTTAAAGCACCTGTTGCCGGTCTCTTTAACATCATAACCTGAGCCGAGATGATTCAATACATAATCCTCGGCAGCATCATAATCCTCGAAAATAGCGCAGTACTCGACATCTTCATACTGGTAGTTTCTCGCAACAAAGCCGCAGATGAAGGTGTCCTCCGGTGCACCGAAATATTCGGCATCTACCAGATATGTATCCAGGTAGCTGTCTTCACATCGCTCCATCTCATATTCAAGTTTCTGAAGTTCATCGTCGGTAGCTTCGCGCGGACCTTTTCCGTCGTCTTCGATGTCCTCGAAGGCCTCATCATCGAAGTCTTCATCGTCTTCGTCGTCTTTGATCTCTTCTTCAGTTTCCTCGGTAGTCACGGTCTCTTCTTCCACTTTGACCTTATTGACTTCATCCTTGGAACATGATGCTGCAAAGACCATTGACGCGATTACTATCGCTGCAAGGATCTGCTTGTATCTGTTGTTCTTCATTTCATTTCTTCCTCCGTTACGGATAAATCTAAAAAATATATTACATACTATCAACTGAACTTACAAGTAAAAAAAGATCCTCGAATGTACTTCGGGGATCTTAGTAATATTGGAGACGGGACCTTAATGGGGGTTAGGTCCTAATCATCAGCCGTATGTTGATACGATGACTGTGAAGCCGTCAGAGAAGAACTCGCCGGATGCCGTGATTCCGTTCTTGGACATCTCGAATACCTTGGAACCGCCTTCACCATCCTGGACTTCAATGCCTGCCTGCTCAAGGTCATCTTTCATTGCAGCAAGTGCAGTATCCTGATCTGCGAATTTGACGACTGTAACGCTCTCGTAGCTTCCGTTTGCGTTCTCGCCCATTCCTTCGAATCCTTCGATAGCGTCAGGATACTGTGATCCGATATCGAACATTGTGTATCCGTCATTCTCGTAATCTATGAAGAGCTGCTTTACGTCGGCATCGCTGTAGTCATCAGCTGATACTGAGAAGAAATCTTCGCCTGCGGAAGAGTTACCGTTATCTGTCTTCTCTGAGCAAGGGCCATATGACATGATAGCTGTGTCAACGAGTGAACCTTCGATGTTTGCTTCGTCGAATACGAACCATGTCTCGCCGTTAACGGAAGAGATGCTGTAAGATGTGTAATTCTTAGCCATAACTTCCTTGATGTGGTTGAGACCTGAGTCGTAATCGCTGAACTTAACTACTACGTACTCGTCTGTTCCGTCTGTTGCCTTAAATCCTTCTACGAAGATGTCATCTGATGCATCTATATAGGAAGCGTCGATAACTTCGATCTCCATTCCTGCAGCAGCTTTCTCATCATATGCTGCCTGAACGTCTGCGTCTTCAAAAGTAAGGGAATCGTCTTCAGTTTCCTCAGTTGTTTCCTCAGTAGCTTCTGTCTTTGTTGTAGCCTTTGTCTCTTCAACGTCTGTTGATGAACAAGCTGCTACGGAAACAGTCATTGTTGCTGCAAGTCCAAGAGCAACAAGTGCTTTCTTAAATTGAATATTTTTCATGTCAGTTTTATCCTCCTTTGACCTTTAGACAGAAAACATAGTAACACATATCTTTTAATGGTAATCCTTCTTATATTCGAAAATAGGTGCCGGTAATTTTCGAGCATGAAAAAGGGGATCGTCTGCTAGAACGACCCCCGGAGGCTTTATAATAAATGCTTGACGGGATTATTTCTCAGTGATGAGAAGAAGTCCGTCAGGGTAGATGTCTCCTGTAAGAGTTGTACCTGTCTCGTAATCGGATCTGTACTGGAGTGATGCTGTGTTGTCATCGTTCTCAGTCAACTCGATGCCTGAATCCCCAGTTGCGATATCTGACTTAGCGAACTCGAGAGCTGCCTCGTAGGATACGAACTTGATAGCGATAGTAGCTTCTGTTCCTTCTGAAGCGTCGAAAGCCATGAAGCCTTCCTCGAAGATAGAAGCATCAACTGCGAAGTCGGAAGCTTCAGCCTTCATTACCATTACGTTCTCGTCGAAACCTGCGACAAGAGCCTTCACGCTCTCTGACTGGAAATCATCAGCTGTAGCGAAGTCGAATCCTTCGTCTCCTGTTCCCAATTCTGCTTCTGTATCACTTGTAGAAACTTCTGCTGTTGTTGCCTCAGTAGTTGCTTCAGTTGTTGCTACTGTAGTCTCAGCAGTTGTATCTTCTGTTGCCTTTGATTCATCAGCTTCGCTTGTACAAGCTGTTGCTACACCGCAGATCATAGCAAGAGCGATGACAGCTGCGAAGATCTTAGACTTTTTCATATATTTTCTCCTTGTCCATCTCGAAAATGGTTGTAATAAACAACACTATAATAATATCATTATTACTTTTCGAGTATGAGTCGCCAAAAACACAGTATAAAAATCGTTTGATACCACTTTTTTATGAATTATGTCATAAAGTTAGGGTTCAATTGACATCACCCGAAAATCATTGTAAAAATATCGAGTATTAAAATATTTGCGAGGGTAGATATGTTACAGATAAAGAATATCAGCAAGCAATATAAGACTGGCGATCTTGTTCAGATGGCTCTCGATGATGTGTCGATCAACCTTAGGGATAACGAGTTTGTAGCGATCCTTGGACCTTCAGGTTCAGGTAAGACAACACTTCTTAATATCATCGGCGGACTTGACCGATATGATTCAGGCGACCTTATCATCAACGATATCTCGACTAAGAAATATAAGGATCGTGACTGGGATTCCTACAGAAACCACACGATCGGATTCGTTTTCCAGAGCTATTTCCTGATCCCGCATCAGACTGTACTTAGCAATGTCGAGCTCGCTTTGACTATCTCCGGTGTAAGTAAGGCCGAGAGAAGACAGCGTGCGATCGAGGCTCTCGACAAGGTTGGACTTAAAGATCAGATGCATAAGAAACCGAACCAGATGAGTGGCGGTCAGATGCAGCGTGTCGCTATCGCAAGAGCTCTTATCAATAATCCTGATATCCTTTTGGCAGATGAGCCGACGGGTGCTCTCGATACTAAGACTAGTATCCAGGTCATGAACCTTCTTAAGGAAGTTGCCAAGGATAAGCTCGTAGTCATGGTTACACACAACCCTGAACTTGCAGAAGAATATGCAACTAGGATAATCAAGCTCCGTGATGGTAAGATAACCGACGACTCAGATCCTTTCGAGCCGGAAGGTGAGATCAAGGAAGCTGAGCACAAGAACATGGGTAAGTCATCCATGGGCTTTGGAACAGCGCTCGCACTTAGCTTCAATAACCTTAAGAGCAAGAAGGGAAGAACTCTCCTTACAGCATTTGCTGGTTCCATCGGTATCATCGGAATCGCTCTTATCGCGTCTCTAGCTAACGGTGTAAATACTTATATCGAAGACATCCAGAAGAGCACGATGACGTCTTACCCTATCACTATCGAAGAGCAAACGATGGATCTTACATCCCTTATTGAGATCTCGAAAAATACTGCCGACAAGAATGACGAGGCTCTTAAGGATCGTACATACGACAGAGTTTATTCGAATTCTCAGCAGCTCGAGATGGCTAATGCCTTCACAACTAGTCTCACAAAGAACAACCTGAAAAAGTTCAAGGAATATCTCGATTCTCCTGATTGTGAACTTAAAAAGTACGTCGGCGAGAACGGTATCGTTTACGATTACAGTGTTCCTTTCGATGTCTATGCATATGATAGTGAAGGAGTATTCTTTAATACCAATCCTTATGCAGGCGGACAGACTGTGACCGGCATGGACGGTTCGAGCTACACGATGAGTTCAGGAAGGAATGTTTCTTTCACTGAGCTTCTTCCTGGTCCTGATGGTCAGCTTGTAAGCCCTTCGATCACTAAGGATTACGATGTTATCTACGGACAGTGGCCACAGAATTATGATGAGGTTGTCGCAGTCGTAAGCGGTGTTAACGAGATGCCTCTTGATTCTCTTTATCAGCTTGGTTATCTCCCGAATGACGAGTATTTGGAGATTCAGCAGAAAGTCTTATCAGGTGAGGAGATCGAATTCGAGAATATCGAGTTAAGCTACGAAGAGCTCTGCAACAAGGAGTTCTACATCTATACAAAATCCGATCAATATGAACTCGGCTCTAACGGTCTTTATGAGTATATCGGAGATAACAGGCTCAAGCTCGAGAACAGAGCAGATAAAGTTACCAAGGTTAAGATCGTTGGTATCGTCAGGATCAAGGACGATGTTGATGATATCTCTATAAGGACTCCTATCGCTTACACGAGCGAGCTTACAAAGCACCTCATCGAGAAGGGCAACAGTAGTGATGTTGTTGCTGCTCAGGAGAAGACACCAGACGTTAACGTCCTTACAGGACTTAAGTTCACACCTAAGGACGATGCTCAGAAGTGCGAAGATGCCAAGAAGTATCTTGAAAGTCTCACGACTTCTGATAAAGCCGACTTTATTGTTGAAACAACAAAGATGATGTATGGCGATAATGACTCTATGATGAGCCAGATCAACGAACTGAACGAGGATGAACTCGCAGCAATGTTTGACTCCTATATGGCAGACCCTGATGACGAGATGTTGATCCAGATCTACGATTATCTCATCTCTTCGGGTTCCTATGACGAGAACATGTCTGCATTCGGAAAGACGGATCTTGATTGTCCGAGCTCCATCAGCATCTACGCAGATACTTTCGAAGATAAGGATGAGATCTCAAGATGTATTCAGGAGTATAACGATAAGGTTGAAGAGAATGACAAGATCACTTACACGGATTATATCGGACTTCTCCTGTCATCCGTAACAACGATCATCAACGTTATCTCTTACGTTCTTATTGCATTCGTTGCCGTATCACTCGTCGTATCTTCTATCATGATCGGTATCATCACTTATATCTCAGTACTTGAGCGTACAAAGGAGATCGGTATCCTCCGTGCTATCGGTGCATCGAAGAAGAACATCTCGCTCGTATTTAACGCTGAGACGTTCATCATCGGATTCATATCAGGATTGCTGGGTGTCGGTATATCGTTACTGCTCTTGATACCAAGTAACATACTGATCCACGTGATCTCCGGTAACTACGATGTTAACGCGAGCCTTCCGATCCTTGCGGGTATCATACTTGTCGCTCTGAGCATTATCCTCACTTCGATAGGTGGTCTTATCCCTTCTCGAAAAGCAGCGAACATGGATCCTGTAAGCGCACTCCGTACAGAGTGATCAGGAATCAAGAACTACAAAGTAACCTACAAGCCTGCTGCCTATGGTGGCAGGCTTATATATTTGGAAATTAACGTTCTTATAACTTCCGTCCTTGCAAACGTGACGGCAGGAATGACGGATCGATACTACGTCATTTGAGAAAGGCGAACGAAGTACTTTCAGAAGGTCATCTCGGTCATCAGGATGGATTCCCTGGATCGGATGCTCTCCGAATTTCTCATAGAACTCAGCTTCAGTAAAACCGTAAGTCGGCGCGATCTTGCTGCTGTAAGCGTGGATCTGGAGCTTATCGTCATTTATGATCTCATAAGTGAATACTCCGTTATTTGTCGAGTTAACGGCAGCTGTAAGGAGCTTTGCAAGGTTTGTATTCTTTTCCTCAAGATATTTACGTCTCGAGATGTTTTCGATACCTGCAAAGAACAGATAGCGCTTCTCGGAATGGGCGATCCTTCTGACCCTGAGGTTCAACCATCTGATCTTGTCATCCTTCTTGTTCGGATCGGAGTGGTGGAATCTGCATTCCAAGGTGAACTGCTCGGTAGATCCGGATGCCTGTTTTATCATGTCGATGAAGGCAGGTCTGTCTTCTTCGTAGATGATATCCAGGATATTGGCATCAGGGAGCTTAGACCTGTCTATCTCAGTATCGAGCTCTTTGAAGAATTCACTGTTGAACCTTATGCCCTTGAGCTGATCGTTAAAGTATTCGAAGATGCCCGCTGCTCCTATGAAGGAATTGAACAGGAGTGAAGTCTGGGCATTAGAATCGAAGAATTCCTTATTGTCGAAGTTGTTGTCAGGCTTGAAGATCGAGAGCTTGCTGTTGACAGAGGATTCCTCAAGAAGCTTCTCGAACTCATCTGTCGGAAGCGGCTTCGAGAAGTAGTAACCCTGAACTATCGAGCAGTCCAATGTCTTAAGGAAGTTCGCCTGTTTTTCTGTCTCGACGCCTTCTGCAATAGTAGGAAGACCGAGCCAATGCGCCATTCTCATGATGGAATCGAGGATAACTCCGCCACGGGTTATGGCGTTATCGTCGCCCTCTTTGTCATTATAAAGGAAGCCCATGTCGAGCTTGATCATGTCGACAGGGATGTGCTTCAAGGTGTTGAGCGAAGAATAGCCGCTGCCGAAATCATCCATCTTGACGCTGAAACCGTGATTACGAAGATCATTGATTATCTCTACGATACGATTAGTATCTTCGATATAAGCAGATTCAGTTACTTCCAGATCGAGAAGGTCAGGCTCTATGTCATACTTTTCGATCAGGTTATAGAAGATGTTACATAGGTTGTTGATATAGAAATCCTTCCTCGAGATGTTAACGGCGATAGGGACGTTGAACTTACCCTCTTTCTTACGCTTGCTCAGGAACTGGCAGGTCTTCTCCCAGATCAACTGGTCAACTTTGGTTACAAGACCGGTCTTCTCAAGAAGCGGAACGAAAACGCTCGGCTGAACGACGGTTCCGTCAGACTTTATCCATCTGATAAGAGACTCGCCGCTTACAAGCTCTGAAGTCATCTGGTTAAACTGAGGCTGGATGTAGATAACGAATTCATCGTTATCGATCGCTTCATGGATCTCTGTGATGAGCTCGAGTTCCTTAACCTCAGCTTCACGCATGCTCTCTTCGTACCACGCGAATTTCGGCGTGGACTTATCCTTGATGGTCTTGACCGCGAACATCGCACGGTCGCACATCAGGCTGATGTCGAGGTTAGGCTCGTTGACTACGTAACCTGCCATATGGAATGTTACCTGATAGTCCTTGATCATATCGTTGAACATTTCCGCCAGATCATCTACCTGAGCCTGAGGATCGAACATGTTCTTCGGCATACAAAGTGCGAAGTTATCGCCGCCGAGGTTGCCGACAACGGTCTTCTCAGGATTGTTAGACTTGATATCCTTAGAATACTTATCTCTCAAGTAACTTCCGACGGAAGCAAGGAGCTCGTCTCCTTCAATCGCTCCGAAAAGATCGTTATAGAGCTTAAACTTATCGATGTCCCATCTGACGATGACGTAAGTAGTTCTTGGGTCTGAATCGATGAGTTCGCGGCACTTTTTATAGAACGAAGATCTGTTGTAAAGTCCTGTTACCTGATCGAACTCGGATCTGTACTGGTCTGTTACGTCACTCTTCGTTAATGCGATATACCTCTTGGCGTCGTCCAGGTATGTGCACAGATATCTCTTATGCTTTAGCAAAACGTCGTTACCCATCTTCTCGTAAACAGAGAATGAAGTAACAAAAACGTTGTGCTTTCGAAGTTCCTTTTCAATATTACGGATCTCGAGACTTCTTATGAAATCCATCGACTGATTCTCTACGACATAATCATTGACCGAATCGTAAAGGAGATCCTCATAGTCCATCGCCTCGTTGGTCTTAAGATCTCTAGTCTTATCCTGAAGGATCTTGATGGTGGAGTGCTTCGTGTCGAGCACTGCAAGGAGCTCATACTCGAAGTTGAAGATCCTGTCGATGATCATCTGTGAAGTGTGCTCATCATTGACATTCCTAAGGGAAGCAAAGACTTCCTTCTCACGCGTCTCAGGATTGATGACAAGGAACATCCTTACCCTGAACCACTCTGAATCCGATGTCGACAGCTTAAAGAGGAAGTCGTCTTCAAGATTGTCAACGTTCTGGCTCATAAGGCTCATAAAGTTCTCGATCGTGAAATAGTTGAGATTGTAATCTCTTCTTTCCTTAGTACTGTCGATAAGGCCTCCGAAAAACTTCAGGAATTCCGATGCTGTCTTGATACCAGGATTAGCATTGATGAAGTCTTCCTCATAAGAAGCGCTTATGAGATTATCCTTAGTAAGATTGATATGGAAGCATGTCTGATGCTCGTTATATGCCTTGTTGAAAAGATGCCAGCCTGTGCTGTACTTATCCATCGATGTCATGAAGTTGGTAACATCGTGAGCAGCAAAGAGGGCACCTATAACATGACCACTTTCGTTATATTTTGTCTTAAACGAAACCTGCATCCACATGTTCTTTCCGAAAATGGACTTAAAGTGGATATATTCCGTCTCATTATCAACACCGGCATCGATATCCTTATAGAGCTTGATATAAGTATCATAAGATTCAGGAAATACCATGTTGTCATCGACATAAGGAATCGGCTTACTGTCAGAATCGTGAAGCGCGATGGTCTTGTCGACGGCATCATATTCCC
>JAGCGE010000128.1 GCA_017649745.1 Clostridiales bacterium
ACATATAGGATTTTTCGGAAGGCGTAATGCAGGTAAATCGAGCCTTGTAAATGCCTTTACAAATCAGAATCTGAGCATCGTCTCAGATGTGAAAGGAACGACTACAGATCCGGTCTATAAATCAATGGAGCTCCTTCCTCTGGGACCAGTGACGATCATCGACACACCAGGCCTTGACGATGAGGGTGACCTTGGTAATCTTCGTATCAAAAAGTGTATGGAGATAGTCCGTAAGGTCGACATCGCGCTTCTCGTAATCGATTGCGGCGAAGGCATAAGCGACGAAGATATCAAGATCTATACCATGCTCGAAGCAAGGAACATTCCTACTATCATCGTAATGAACAAGAGCGACAAATATCCTGACTTTAAGACTTTCAAGAGCGACGTCATAAAGGTGCCTGCAAAGAACATCCTTTACGTAAGCGCCATCAACAAAGTCGGTATCAACGAGCTTCGCGAGAGAGTTGCCGAGTGCATGCCTGAGCCTGAGAAGGAGAGGGAACTCCTGCCTCCTGATATAGGTGAGGGAAGCGTCGTTGTTCTTGTTATCCCTATCGACTCATCAGCACCTAAAGGCCGACTGATCCTTCCGCAGCAGCAGGTCATTCGTGCGCTTCTTGAGAAAGGTGCAGCTTCTGTTTGCACACGAGAGACTGAGCTTGCTGAGACAATTGATAAGCTCGCGTCCGGTCCTGATCTTGTCATCACCGATTCACAGGCTTTCGAGAAGGTCAATGAGGTTGTTGCAGGACGATTCCCTCTTACGAGCTTTTCGATACTTATGGCTAAGTATAAAGGCGATTATGAGTGGCAGCTTAAGGGCGCCCAGGCTATAGACGAGCTTCAGGACGGCGACAAGATCCTGATCGCTGAAGGATGCACACACCACAGACAGTGTGAAGACATCGGAACAGTTAAGCTTCCTAACTGGCTCAAAGGATATACGGAAAAGGATCTTGTTTTCGAGTTCTGCTCAGGAACTGAATTCGCTGATGAGGATGTTATCAACAACTACAAGCTTGTCATACACTGTGGCGGCTGCATGCTGAACGAGCGTGAGATGAAATATCGCGTAGAGCTCTGTAAAGAGAAAGGCGTACCTGTTACGAACTACGGTATGGCGATCGCGAAGATCAAGGGTATCCTAAATATTGTAACGTGATATTAATGCTTGTAACAATTTACGTATGATACTATGAAATTACTTATTACAATAAGGAGGTTGGAAGTATTATGCGTAAATATTTGGCAGAATTCATCGGTACTATGGTATTGGTAACTGTTGGCTGCGGAACCGCTATGCTCGTCGGATGTGACGCTGTAAACGGTGGCGGCTATATTCTTACTGCACTTGCATTCGGTCTTGTTATCGTTGCTATGGCTTACTCAGTAGGAAACATTTCAGGTTGCCATATTAACCCGGCTGTATCATTGGGTGTTCTTCTCACAGGTGGAATGAGTGTTAAGGATTTCGTCCTTTATTGCTGCTCTCAGGTTCTCGGAGCAACAGCAGGAAGCTGTCTTCTTGCTTTGATCTTCAGACTCGGAGAAGTAGAGGATAAGACAGGCGGAATGGGAACAAACGGTCTTGCAGGAGTTCATGATGATCTTTTCGCAGGTATCCTTGTTGAGCTCGTTCTCACATTCATCTTTGTATTCGCTATCCTTGGTGTTACATCCAAGAAAGCAAACCACGGTTCATTCGGTGGACTCGTTATCGGTCTCACACTTGTATTGGTTCATATTCTTGGTATCGGCCTTACAGGTACATCCGTTAACCCAGCAAGAAGCATCGGACCTGCTTTGATCAATGCTCTTGTTAACAACAATAACGACGCTATCATGGTTCTTTGGATCTTCATCATCGGACCTATGCTCGGCGCTGCACTTGCTGCATTCATCTACAGACTTCTTGAGAAGGAAGATGCACCAGCACCAAAAGCAAAAGCTAAAAAATAAGATTTGTTCAAATATATGAAAAAGGCTGTTCGCTTCACCGCGAGCAGTCTTTTTTGTTTGGGTTGAAAACGCGAATGCATCTCCTACTTTTTTGAAAAAAGATGCATAAATGTTGGGGATTTTAGACCAAATCAAATGCTCGTTCCCAACATATATTTCTATTTTTAACGGTTGGGTAGGGCTAACTGTGCTAATTTTGGCTGTTATGAGTGATTTTTCTACAACATAAATCCATAATTCTAAAGATATGTAGGAGAACACACAAAAAAACACCGGCTCGAAGGCCGGTGCTAGTCGTTAATTAAATCGATCATCCCTGAACTCTTGGGAGTGTTGATCCGCCGTATGGCATTGCGAGAACCTTGGCGCCCTTTGGCATTGCTTCGAGAGCGGCTTTAAGAGCTTCGTCGATGGATGAGTATGGCTCGAGGAATACGCTCTTTACGAAGTCAGGCTCAAGACCTGATACGAGGAAGATGCGGGCATTCTGAAGGACCATCATGATAGCGGCTGCTTTGTGTCCGCCGAGAACGAAGTCTTTCTTGATGTGAGTGATCATGTCACCCGGCTTGTCGTGGCCTGTCATCCAGTCTTCGAAGTGCTTCTCGCCAAGGCCTTCGGAACATTCTGCGATCCAGATGATGATACCGCCTTCCTTGATGGCGTGCTTAGCGTTATCGAGGGCTTTCTGAGCCTGATACATGTTGATGTCCTTAGGGAATCCGCCTGCACTTACGAGGATGATGTCTGCCTTCTCCTCGATCGGGATAGCATAGAAGGAGTCGAGGAACTTGCAGCCTTCGCGGTGAGCTTTTACCTTGTCGCCGCTGAAGCATTTGATGATCTCTTTCTTCTCGTTGAGTACAACGTTAACGATGAAATCGATGCCGAGGATCTCGCCTGACTCTTCGATGTCTTCACGAACAGGGTTGCCTTCGAGGCGGCCTGCACATGCCTCTGGCTGAACCATAGCGCTGTGGTTGTTCTGGATCGCATCCCTTGTTGATACGCCAGGCATGATGGCCTTGGCTCCTCCTGAATAACCTGCGAAATAGTGGTATTCGATGTTGCCCATGCAGATTACGAAGTCAGCTTCGGCAACAGGTGTGACGATGTCCACAGGTGTGCCGTGGCTCGTAGTACCAAGGTGTTTGACATTGTTACAGTCTGAATCGACGCATTTTACTGACTCGAAAACCTTGTCACTTACCATGTAGCGCATGCGCTCTTCAGTGTGACCGCCGTGGCTGCCGAGAGCGAAGACAACAGTTACGTCTTTGTCCTCAACTCCTGCCTCATGAAGCTCGTCGAGTACGTGAGGGATGACCTTGTAACTTGGCATCGGTCTTGTGATATCTGAAGTTACGATCGCGATCTTCTGACCTTTCTTAACCATGTCCTTAAGGCGTGGTGTGCCGATTGGATTCTTAAGTGATCTGATGACTTCCTCTTCACCCGTGAGGTCGAGCTCGACATGGTTCGGTACAAGGGTACCCATGTAGTTCTCGTCAGGGATAGTTACATTAATCTTTTCTTTTGCGTAGCCGAAAGTTACGTTCATCTTATGCCTCCGTGAAAATCTGCTATAATCTTATCGTTTCTGATTATAGCACGTCTTTTTCGAAAAGGAGTTTCAACAATATGCACAGAATAATACTTGCGAGCGCGTCACCGAGAAGGCGAGAACTTCTAGGTTTTATAACGGAAGATTTCGAGGTGATGACGGCAGATATCGACGAGAGATCCATCGAAGAAGAGATCTTGAAAAAGCACGACGATATGGTCGAAGCCGGCAAGGAGATGACGATGCTGCTTGGCGCTTCAAAGGCGAAGGCGGTGCTCGATATGCTCGATGATAAGGACGATGTCATCGTCATAGGATCAGATACATGTGTAGTTACAAATGACGAGATCTTAGGTAAGCCGAAGGACAGGGAAGACGCTGTCAGGATGCTCACTAAGCTTTCGGGAGTATCACATTTTGTGATAACCGGCGTAAGTCTCGTGACCAAAGATAAGACTGTAAGTTTTTATGATGAGAGCGAAGTGGTCTTCAATGAGCTTGATGATTATCAGAGGGCGAAGATCGAAGAATACGCAGACACAAAAGAACCGTATGACAAGGCTGGTGCATACGGTATCCAGGGTAAAGGTTCGCTGTTGATCAAGAAATTAAACGGTGATTTCTATAACGTTATGGGGCTTCCTGTGTCCAAGCTTTCGAAGGTGCTTTCGACTTTTTGATGAATGAAGCGAGCTCCTTTGACTTGATAGGAGTGCTTAAGAATCCGCCCTGATAGAAATCGCATCCGTACTTACGGAGTGTATCGAATAAGAGCTTGGAGCCGACACCGGTCGCGCAGACGTAGATGTCGATCTCGTGCATGAGCTCGATTATTGATGAGATGAGGACTGACATGTAAACGTTGTCCTCGCTTATTGTTCTCGTGAAATAGTTGTCGAGCTTGATGCCTCTGATTGGAAGAAGCGGAATAT
The DNA here is from genome assembly GCA_017649745.1 of Clostridiales bacterium. The sequence goes on from JAGCGE010000128.1 coordinate 4,459, forward strand.
TGTTGATAGATGAATAGCCTCGGCCGAAGTTATCGAGAGTCATGAGGACGCCAAGAGAAGCGATGAAATTGATCGCTGGTCTTACTGCGTCGAATGACGATGTGAGGCACTCCTCAGGGATATCGATTATGAGGCTTGAAGGCTCTATTCTGTACTTCGCAATGAGGTCTGCAAGTGTTCCCGGAGTATCGCCGTACTTAAGCTCAGTCGATGAGATGTTGATAGTCATCTTAAGTGCAGGGTCGATCGAGTTGATGACAGACAATGCTTCGATCGCGTTCATGAGACTGAATCTGCCGAGCTCATAGATCGTTCCTGTTTTCTCAGCTACCTGCAGGAAGTCGAGGGCATTAAGTGTGCCGAGTTCCTTGCTCTCCCAGCGAAGGAATGCTTCGAATCCGCAAAGCTCGCCTTCGATGTTGAACTGTGGCTGATAAACGACATAGACTTCTTCGTTTCTTATTGCTGAAGGGAGGAGTTCTTCCATCCTCTTCTGGATATCTTCATTTATGCGGCTTGTCTGAGATGTGAACTCAGGATCCTTAAGATCGGAATAATGAGTTATTGCGAGCTTCTCTTCTGTGTTGCTCGCGCATTCGATCATGGCATGCTCAGCGCAGCTTAAAAGGTCGCCGGAGAATCTCGCGTCTGATGGGAATGATGCACATCCTGCGTATACTTCGATCGGGATGCTCATGCCCTTGCTCATGAAGCTGGAACGGACTGATTCGAGAAGTGCGCGTGCATAACTGTCGAGAGCATCCTTGCTCATATCTCTCTTACAAGCGACGATGAATTCGCCTGTCGCAACACGGCCTAAAAGATCGTGCGGATGTGCGTCTTCACGAAGTCTGTGTGCGAGATGCTGAACAAGAAGGTCTGTCGGATGATGGCCTAAGTGATACAGGATATCACTATAGTTCCAAAGCTTAATGTAGATGACATTTACCGTCTTATCGAAAGCAGTATTAACGCCGCCTTCTGACTGCATGAGGCTGATCTTGTCATCGATCCATGTCTCGACTTCTTCTAAGATCTTAAATCTGTTAGGAAGAGTTGTGAGCGGATCGACGCTGCCCATTGCCTTACGGTCTGTCTTGATGATCGTTCTGTCGACGGTCTCTGTCTTAGGCGGCTCGACCGGCATCTCGTTCTTGGTGAACATCAGCTGACTGCGTGCCTGATTATAGAGCTTCTTCACTCTGAACATTCTCGAATAGACTGTGCCGAGGAAGATATGTATCGTTGTGTTGATAAGGATCGCTGCAACTGCGAAGAAAACGACGCTGATCGAAGTGCTCTTACCTGTTGTGAGGTAATCGTAACCGAAGATGAAGATCTGGAGAACATTGATTATCGTCGCGAGCGTGAAACCGAGTCTTCCGAACAGAAGGTTCACGATGATGCACATCAGTATCTGGAGAACTGCAAGGCCTATACATATAAATGGGTTCGAGAATAACAGCTGGATCAGTCCCGTTACCATGAACAGTACGGAAAATCCAACCAAAGAACAGAATATTACGCGGATGTCACTCGTAAATTCGTTTCCTTCTTTAAGACCCATAACCTTCTCTCCAAACTACTACTAGACATTTTACATTATGGCAACGAATTTTGTCTATTTCGAAGACTTATCATAAATGAATTGTGAACATTATATTAATGTCCAATCCCTGATAACATGGTCAGCCATTTTCGATGCCTCCTCGAAATAAATGGCGCTTATGTCATCGTAGACGAGCACTGTCTTGAACCCGCCTTTTGCTGCCCCTTCGATAGCTCCTTTTACATCTTCGAAAACAATAGCCTCGGACGATTTAGCCCCGACTTTTTCCGAAGCGATCAGGAAGATATCAGGCTCGAATTTGTTGATCTCGATATCGACATCATCAAGCGTCGTTATGTTGTCGAAAAGCTCATAGACGTTGTTGTTCTTGAGCGCGGCAACTGCGTTCTTACGAGCAAGCGCGGTCGCGCTGGTAATCTTAAGTCCCTGCTCCTTCGCATAATGAAGGAACTCGTAAACGCCTTTCTTGAGCTTGATCTTCGAACGGTATTCCTCCTCGACGGTTGCTTCCCATTCGGCGATGACTTCTTCAGGAGTCTCACTTAAGTTATAGCGCTTTACCGTATACTCAGCCGACTGTCTCATGGAGCAGCTCTTTACTGTATTCGTGTACTCTTCGTCGACTTCAAAACCGCGCTTACGAAGAAAGATCTCGTCGACCTCGTTCCAGACTTTCATTGAGTCCAGCACGGTGCCGTCGAGATCCATGATCAACGCTTTATAGTCTTTGATTATCTCTTTCTTGAATTCACTCATAGGATCATTCGAGGAAGTCAAGCTTCTCGCTGATGCGCTCTACGACAGGTCCTTTTCGCTCCTGGAAAAGAGCCTTGTTCTCGTCGATCAGGTTGTTGCCGTATGAGTCGATGGATACGATCAATGGACCGAACTTCACGCCTTCGAGTATCCATGCTGCTTCAGGCATTCCAAGGTCGAGCCACTCAACGCCTTTAACTTCTGTAACTTCCTCAGCTGCGATGATAGCGCATCCGCCAGGGAAGATAGTATGAACCGCGCAGTTATCGACGCAGCCCTTAGTTGTCTTAGGACCCATTCCGCCTTTACCGATGATGATCTTAACACCTGTCTCTGCAAGGAACTCAGCCTCGCAAGCTTCCATACGCATTGAGGTAGTAGGACCAACTGCAACGAGCTTATAAGATCCGTCATCGTTCTTCTTCATGATAGGGCCAGCGTGGAAGATAGCCTTACCGCTGATGTCGAGAGGGAATTCCTTGCCCTGCTTAACTACACGACGGTGAACATCGTCTCTTCCCGTTACGATCGTACCTGTGACAAAGATAACGTCGCCGGCCTTGAGTTTTTTGATGTCGCTGTCGCTTACAGGCATCGTCAATTCATATGTGCTCATAACGTTACTCCTTTGTGTGTGAAGAATTCGTAGGAGAGATCTTCTCCGATCTTGATGCCTGCGCGGCGGTGTGCCCAGCAAGCAGTATTCATGCCGACTGCGATAGTAGCAGGGTGACGTGCAGCCTGCTCGATATTAACGCCCATAACGGAGAGCTTACCTCTAAGTCCGCCAGGTCCAAGGCCGATCTCATTGAGACCCTTCTCGATCTCTTCTTCCATCATAGCCGCACGCGGATTCTCGTTGTGAGATCCGACAGGGCGGAGGAGTGCCTTTTTCGAGAGCTTGGCAGCAACTTCAGCCGAGCCTGTGATACCGATACCTACAAGGCAAGGAGGACAAGCGTTTACGCCGTATGTTGTCATCTGATCGAAAACAGCCTTTACAACGCCCTCGTAGCCCTCAAGAGGCATGAGCACCTTCGCAAATCCAGGAAGGCTGCATCCGCCGCCTGCCATGTAAAGATATACTTCGATGTCGGAGCTGCCAGGTACGAGATCCCAGTCGATCCAAGGGATCCTGTGACCTACGTTGTTGCCTGTATTCTTCTCATCGAAAACTTCGACCGCGTTATGACGGAGCGGTGCATCGACAGTTGCCTTAAGGACAGCTGCCTTGAGGATGTCTGCAAGGTCATCCATATATGGGAACTTAGTTCCTACTTTAACGAAGAACTGAATAACGCCCGTATCCTGACAACATGGTCTCTTAAGTTCGTCAGCGAGTTTAAGATTCTCGAACATCGCATCGTAGATAGTCGGTGCGAAACCTTCATTCTCGATCTCTTTCATTTCCTTAAGCCTCTTGATTACGTCATCCGGCAAGTGTGAACTCGCGTAGCAGATGAACGAGGAAAGAAGAGAGATCAGTTCTTCTTTTTTATCCATAGATCAATTCCACCTTTTCTTTAATAACATGAAGCATTATACACTAAAGGCAATAAGATGTTGACTTATTCTTATATTTTGTGCATATTGTCTCTTAACTGAACTTTAATCCGGAGGTGCTCTAGTGGGCGGTATCAAGAAGATCGTCGTCGAGAGGACGCGTAAGAACTTCATCAAGATGTGTACTGAGGCAGACATGCCAAGGATGGCTAAAGAAGTCTATCCTGAGGACGTTCATGCCATAAGGGACCTCACATACATCGATGACGGCAACATCTTCCACAGATTCGACATCTATCTCCCTAAGGGCGTCAGTTTCGAAAACATTACGCGCAGGAGAGTTATCCTCGACATTCACGGCGGCGGATTCGTGTATGGTCTTAAGGAGATCAACATGAACTTCAACATGAACGTTGCCAAGAGAACAGGTCTTCCTGTCGTGTCGATCAACTACACGCTTGTTCCTCACGGAAGTATCACTAACATCATCAACGAGATCGTAACTGCGATCGATCACATAAAGAAAACATACGACATCGACGAGTTTGTCCTCATGGGCGATTCAGCAGGCGGCTATCTTGCATATGCCACTTGGGCAGTCCTCGCTGACAAGGACATCCGCCACGACTTCTCGTGTTTTCACGACCCTAAGGTAAAAGTCGATTCACTGATACTCATCTGTCCTGCAGCGACAGACAGCCAGCATTATACTAAGGCTTTGCAGGAAGCATACTTCAGCGAGAATGATCACGACAGGCTCCCTGAATACGCACGTAAGCTGAGCCTCGTCACTGAGAAGTGTAAGTTTGCGCCGCCTAAGATGCTCCTTATAACGAGCGATAAGGATTCGATGCACGAGGAGACTTTGTCTTTTCGAAATGACCTTAAAGAGCTGGGGATCGAACCGATGTTTTTCGACGGTGTGACAAAGGAAGACGGCAACCCGCTGTTCCATGTGTATGTCGTAGGTCACCCGGAGTGGCCTGAAAGTGACAGGCCTTTAAGCATGATGACTGACCTTGTGGTAAAATAAAAAGTAGTCTTGTTGAAGGAGAATTGTCTTGAAGATAGCTTTTGACGCGGTCCCTCTTGTAGGAAAGAATATGTCCGGTATCGGTTGGTGTGAGGCAGGTCAGACCATGGCCGTTGTTGATCTGCACCCTGAAAACGAGTACTCCTACAACTATTTTTCGGGTAAGGACAAAGAGGGTAAGGAGAAGAGGATCAAGCGTTTTGCGGGCGATCGTATCCGCATCAACATGAATCCGTTCTCTGGAATGATCTACAGGGCAGTGACGAGTTTTATCCCGCTTTCATATTCGATGTTCTTCGGTAAGGATGCTGACATCACGCATTTCTTTAACTACATCGTGCCTCCGTTCGTTAAGGGCAAGAAGGTCGTTACAGTGTACGACATGGTCTACAAGGCTTTCCCTGAGACGATGAGGATGAGGACTAAATATATGCTCAATATCGGACTTAAGCGTTCGATGAAAAGAGCTGACAGGATAATCACGATCTCAGAATTCTCCAAGTCTGAGATACTTAAATATTTCCCTGAGCACGAGGCGAAGATCAGGGTCATTCCGTGCGGCGTTGACCTGAATGAATTTAAGCCTTGTGAGGATAAGGACAGGATCGCTTCAGTAAGAGCGAAGTACAAGATCGACGGCGATTATTTCCTCTATTTAGGAACGCTCGAGCCGCGTAAGAATCTCACGAATCTTATCCTCGGTTATGAGAAGTTTATCAACTCTCTTCCTGCTGAGACTAAGGCTCCGAAGCTCGTTCTCGCAGGCGGAAGAGGCTGGCTGTTCGATAGTATTTTCGAGATGGTCAAGGAGAAAAAGTTAGAGTCATCTGTGCTCTTTACTGAGTACATCGATTCGGAGGACAGAACGCCTCTGATGTGCGGTAGCCTCGCATTCACTTTCCCTTCGATCTATGAGGGATTCGGCATGCCGCCGCTCGAAGCAATGGCATGTGGTGTTCCGGTCCTTACTTCCGATGCAGCTTCACTTCCTGAAGTAACAGGCGACAGCGCCGTCATCGTTAAGGCAGATTCCGTGGACAGCATAGGCGACGGACTTAAGAAACTTTTCGAAGATCCTGAACTGCGCGAGAGATTAAGCCGCGAAGGACTTGAGCGCGCGAAGATGTTCACATGGGAGAATTCGGCGAAGATGCTCTACAAAGTCTATGAGGAGCTCGTATGAAGATCCTCGAAGTAAATAAGCTTTATTATCCGCACATCGGCGGTATCGAGAGCCTCGTTAAGCAATATTCCGAGGGACTTTCCAAGATAGAAGGAAATGACGTAAGAGTCCTTGTCTGTCGCGACGGCAAGGGTAAGGGTTACGTCGAGACTGTGGAGGGCGTCGAGGTCACTCGTGCCAACAGCTGGGGAACCTATTTCTCCTGTCCGCTGTCTTTCGATTTCTTCCGTAAGTTCCGTAAGATGAGCAGGGAGTCTGATGTAGTCGAGATACATACGCCGTTTCCGCTCGGAGACGCTGCGCTCCTTTTGTCCGGTTACAAGGGCAAGGTCGTTGTCGCATGGCACAGCGACGTCGTTAAGCAGAAGAAGCTCCTGTTCTTCTACAAGCCGTTCATGAACTATCTCCTGAAGCGCGCTGACAAGATCATCGTTGCGACAAAAGGCCACATCGACGGCTCATCCTACCTCCCGAAATACAGGGACAAGTGCGAGATAATCCCTTACGGACTTGATGTCGAATTGTACGATTCCGCACCTAAGACACCTGTCCTCACCAATAAGCTCAATAACAAGGACAACGTGAAGATCCTTTTCACCGGCCGCCTTGTCTACTACAAAGGCGTCGATGTTCTCCTTAAGGCTTTTAAGGACGTAAAGGGCGCCGAACTCTTTATCTCCGGATCAGGAGATCTCGAAAACGAACTTAAGGCTTACTGCGCCGACAACGGCATGGAAGACCGCGTCCACTTCATGGGATTCTTATCCGATGAGGATCTTAAATCAGCCTTTGCCGACTGCGACATGTTCGTGCTTCCTTCAGTTCAGAAGAGCGAAGCATTCGGCATCGTCCAGATCGAAGCAATGATAAACGGCAAGCCCGTAATTAATACGAACTTGCCGTCAGGTGTTCCTTATGTAAGCCTCGATAAAGTTACAGGCTTTACTGTCGAACCGTCCGATCCTGAACAGCTTAGAGACGCTATCCAGAAGCTTACCGACGATGAAGCGCTTCGTGCTTCTTACGGTAAAGCTGCCCGCGAGCGAGTCTTATCCGAATTCAACGAGAAAGACATCATCGTCAAGCTTAACCTTGCGCTCCTCTCGCAATAATCGAGAGCCAGATCATAAGAGCCATTATTGCGACACTAAGTGCGATCGGGCTCATCGGATTTACCTTACGATTATTCTTTCTGCACACGGACATGTCGATAGAAGCGAGTATTATCGAGATCGACGCACAGAACGGAATAAACGCCAGGATAAGCGCTGCGATCGACAGTCCCTTAGTAGTGTTCGGGAAAAGACCATCCTCGAGAGTCTTGTACTTCTCTCCTGCATAAGGCTGATCGATCTTGGTATTTACGCTGTCGATCCTCATCTTCACGATCTCACCGATATCAGAGATAACTACAAGTCTGCAATCATTATTCTTGCTGCCTCTCGCGATCTGGATATTATGAGGACCCGGAGCGAGCTTATAAGTTACTGTTGATCCGCCTGGAATCCTGTTGCTGATACGAGCATCAGGGATCGAGATCAATACAGGCTGTTGTACGCCCGTGTCTACTGAGATCGTCATGTTGTAACCTGTGTCGATTGCAGCGGTCCTTTCTTCATGACCGCAGAATTCACAGATAATAAGTGTCTTGTCTTTGCTGTAAGTCAGCTTTGCGCCACAGCATGGGCAAATCATATCTATCACCTCACCATTCCTCCGTATTCTATCATCATTTCTTTTCGAAAACACTAGGACTGCTTGCAATTAAGCATTCGTATTTGCAATCCCGCCTGCAAATACGGACTTTTGACTGTACCAAATACCTCAAGAACGTTTTATAATTATTGCGTGGGTTTATATAAAATTCCGCGCAAGCGGTCAATGGAGGGTAAAAGATGAAATACATCAAACGATTACTAAGCACGGTGATCACCATCGCCGTCATCGTAACAGCCATGTGCGTTCCCGTAAGTGCCGGTGGAGGAGGCTATGATTCGGGTTATGTAGAGGGAATAAACAGGACGGAGTCCTACATATGGTACTACGATGGTAATACCTATTCCCTGAGCATAGGATACGGCGCAGAGCAGGGTGTATATGAAAAAAAGGATTTCAGGGATAATGAGTCCCTGATGAAGGATGTCGAACATGTTGGGATTACCAGTACTTCTACTGACAGAGTTAATCATCAGATTGTTCTGAAGGATATGCCTGATCTGAAAGAAGTATTTGTTGACGCGATAGATGGTTCCAAAGGATTCGCCTCTATCACTGTAGATCATGCAAATTATGGCACGAATTTTGAGTTCTGGACGCCGATCGATCATCTGAATCTCACTACATATCAAAATGGTCTGTTTCCGACGATCACCTGGGGAGACGGAAGTGAGAAGTATCAGCAGATGAGATCTGAGTGTAGTATCAAAATAGATTCTGTTTCAGGATCCAATGATTATACACTTCCTAATGAGTTCGCTGATTATAAGGAATTTTTCTATATCAATCCTAATCTTGATAATATCTTCATTATCGATGAAGCAGGAAAGAATACTATTAAGAGCATCAACAGCGGTGCTTTTAATCAGAATGCATCATTGTCGGGTGCTATATTCAAAGATTCATCTATCACGTCGATCGAGTATGATGCTTTTGCGGGATGTATCAATCTTCAGAGTGTTAGCATACCATCAACAGTCAAAACGATCAGACCTGATGCATTCACCGATACTCCTATTCAGGATATCTACTATTCCGGCAAAAAAGCACAGTGGGATGAGATCGATATCACATACAAGAACAAGGATCTGAAAGTTTACCATGAAGGACTCATTATCCCGAATCCTGTTATAATTCATTGTTCTGACGGAGATTACACGATCAAAGAGCAGAACGGACCGAGATTAGCAGATTACGACGGATCTATAATAATGCCTTATGGTGGGGTGGCTCCACATGCATCCGGATTCGATAACGCGGGTTTCTGTTGGGAATATTACACGGACAGGTCTCTTTATGTTTTTTTCGACAAGAATAATACTATGGGACTTGTGAGCAAAAAACTGAGTGATTATGATTATATCCTGGATGATGCGCGGACACTGGTAGTCAACACTTTTGATGACACTAAATACGGAGTGCTGTCACTTAAGGAATGTTATAACATCTCTGAGATATGGATCGGAAGCAAGTTTGGCGGTTATATCAATTTGGAGCATGATAATTCTGTTAAAAAGATTACTTCAGTATCTCCTTCCGTTCAGATCATCGACCTGGGTGATTGGAATTCAGACAAGCTTCCTACGGTAACTCAGCTCTTAGGTGATAATGGCGTGATCCTTAATGTCACAGGCCAATTCCAGTGTATGAACGTGAACAAATCTGCTAATGATCTGGCTCAGCTCAGATTGAGGGACGAAGGTTCTATGTTCGCACAGCTTACGGTTGAAGACGGTGTTACAACTATTTCTCAGGGTATATGTACCGATAGTGCTGATCTTGTTGATGTCAAGATCCCGAGCACAGTTACGTCTATCGAATATGCAGCTTTCAAGAACTGCGATTCACTTAAGGAGATAAATATCCCTTCTTCAGTCAAGACTATCAGATCAGATGTTTTCGCTAACTGTGAGAAATTCACAGACATCTACTTCGCAGGAACAAAAGCTCAGTGGAATTCCATAGATATCAAGTGGACTAACTTTATCGACGATGGTCCTGATATCGATACGAAGACAGGTCTCATCTCAGAGAACATCATTACTGTTCACTGTTCTGACGGCGATATCTCTCTTCCTGGAATGGACTGGTCATTCAATATAACGAAGCCGGTACCGCAGCCGGACCCACAGCCGGATCCACAACCTGACC
>JAGCGE010000129.1 GCA_017649745.1 Clostridiales bacterium
AGTTTGTTTTTGGGAAGATGATTGCTACATACTCTATAACAAAAAAGATGAAAATGGCCGTATAGTTTCACTTTACTGGGAAAACAACTGCGATGATGAAGACTACGACGGAGAAGATGTTATCGACATTCCATCAGGAGCAAATAATAAACTCACATTAAGACAAGGAAGGGCCAATTACAAAGAATTCGGTGCATGCACCTTAGAAATGCTGGAACATTGCAGAGAACCAATGAAGGAAGAAATGGAATAAGCAATGAGAGTATGATGTCAACGGTATATTTGTCCTAATTACAGCCTTTTGCGATGGTTCGTAAAGGGCTTTTTATTGTTCTGATATAGACTCTTTACAAACAAAAGGTAATATGTTACCTTTAAAAAGTAATATATTACCTAACTTGGAGAGAACTATGAATATTGAAGATACAGTTAAGAGCAACAGATTGAGTTTTGATGGAATACCATCAAGTTACTATCTTTTAGGGTTGCTAAGTGCATTCGAGAATCGATTTCAGGCTATGGCAGATAACGCAATGAAGGAGATCAGCTGGAAACAGTTCTTTGCTGTCATATGTATCAACCTTTGTAAAGAACCTCCTACATTGAAGGAGTTGTCGGAAGTTTTGGGTAGCTCTCATCAGAATGTTAAGCAGATACTTCTTAAACTTGAGAAGAAGGGATTTGTTGAGTTCAGATCTGACGATGATGATAAGAGAAAACAAAGGATCTTTTTGACGAAGCAGTGCCAAGAATTTTGCGAAAAGAACAACGATATGAGTATTAAGATCATGGATAAGATGTTCTCCGGAATATCCGAAAAAGATCTGAAGACCACTATCTCGACTATAACAAGGATAGAGAAGAATCTTACGGAGGTGGAATAATGTCAGGGATAATCATTTATAAGTCAAAGTATGGATCAACAGAGAAATATGCGAAGTGGTTGTCGGAAGAGACAGGATTCGACAATGTAACAACAGATAAAGCAGACATCAATAAAGTTGCGTCTCATGATGTAGTTATCGTTGCGGGTGCTGTCTATGCTTCAGGTATTTCATGTCTTTCGTATCTTAAGAAAAATATCAATAAACTGAAAGATAAGAAGATCGTCGTGTTTACTTGTACTGCATCGCCATATGATGAGAAATTTTTTAATGAGCTTGTGAAGAATAATATGAAGGATGAACTTGAAGGAATTCCTGTTTTCTATGGTCGCGGAGGATTTAATATGAAAGCAATGTCTTTTACAGACAGGGCTCTTTGTAAAATGCTTCGAAAAGCCGTAAGTAAGAAGGATCCAAAGGAATATGAAATATGGGAAAAAGCTTTAATGGAAGTAGACGAAAATGAGGTTGGTGACTGGACTGATAAGTCTTATCTTGAACCTCTTATCAAGTACTTAAATGAAGTGTGATCTCATGACTAAGAAAAAGAAGATATTGCTATCTGTTATATCGATAATCATTATCTTGTTAGCGGGTATAATCATATGGTTTAAGATTCCGTATTCTCCATTGAAAGATGATTTTGACAAAGATGTGGAGCAGATTGTAAGTAATAATGAGAATGACGGAAAGATCTTTAGGGAAGAAGAACTGGAAGAATTACCGATTGCTATAAAGAACTATATGAAGTCTTGCGGGTATATCGGTAAACCTCAGATGAGTTTTCTCAACATGGAATATCGAGATGTTGCTTTTAAGCAGGGAATAAACGGTCCTGATCTTGTTATTGATTATAGTCAGTATGATCTCGTAAATGAACCTTGCCGCATTGCGTTTATTGATACGAGTATGTTTGGTGTTCCTTTTCATGGATACGATTACTACAAAGATGGTGTTGGAGGTATGAAAGGAGTAATAGCTAAGAGCATAGTGCTCTTTGATACAACAGGTCCTGAGATGGATCAGGCATGTCTTGCTACTTATCTTGCTGAATGTCCTCTCGCTCCAAGTTCTTTCTTTCAAGACTTTATATCATATGAAGAGATAAACGATCATGAAGTTAGAGCAACTATCACTTATAAAGGACAGTCTGCAAGTGGGATCTATACCTTTAATGATGACTACGAATACGTGAGTTTTTATACTGAAGATCGCTCCGTTGCTGATGATAACGGTGGTTTTGAGTATGTTCCTTGGTCGGCTGAATGCGGAGATTACAAACTGGCGGAAAACGGTATCAAGTATCCGACGACTTTTAAAGCGATATGGCATTATCCGCAAGGTGATCTTATATACTTTGATGGAAAGATCAGTTCGATTTCCTAAATGCTATAATATCTGTAGCAATTAGGAAGGATATACGATATGGATAATTGGGTCGAGAGTAAACAACTGCCGGTACACTTTCTCTCTGCATCAGGATTAGTCTTTAAAGATGGGAAAGTTTTGCTTGTTAGAACATCCAACAGAGGATGGGAATTTCCGGGCGGTGTTATCGAACAGGGTGAGGATCTGATCACAGGATTAAAACGAGAGATCTTGGAGGAGAGCGGTATAGTAGCTGAACCCAGGTCTTTTTGCGGATGTTATCAGAGATTAACTAAAAGGCCCGGTTATGGTCCGTTGGAAGGGATGATGATTCCGACAACCGTAACTCTTACTTTCGTCTGTGATTATGTAAGCGGAACCGAACGCATCACTGATGAGAGCATGGAAACAGGATGGTTTACTCCTGAAGAAGCACTTGATAAAGTAACTACTCCTCATATCCGAAAAGAATTGGAAGACTTGTTGGATTTTAATGGTAAACAGTGCTTTGCTTCTTTTAAACGTGATGAGAATGGGGAAATCACATTCGTTAATGAAGAATATCTTTGAGGTTGAATATGAAAGCGGTTTATGGAACTAATGAAGATATTGCTTCCTGGATGGATCTTGTTGAACGGGTCAGATGGAACTTTCCCGGACTGGAGACAAAGGAAGGTATCGATGATTATAGACAGACATTGATCAAGTTTGTTGGTAAGAAACAAGCTATATGTGTGAAAGAGGACAATAAGGTTATCGGTATCTTACTGTTTTCTCGTAACAGGAATATGATATGTTGTCTTGCAGTAGATCCTAATCACAGAAAGCAGGGTATTGCTACTGATTTGATGAAGATGGCACTTCAGGAATTGGATAGAAGCAGAGATATAACTGTATCGACGTTCAGAGAAAACGATGAGAAGGGTACTGCTCCGAGAGCATTATATAAGAGTTTTGGTTTTGTTGAAGGTGAACTGATAGAAGAGTTTGGCTATCCCAATCAGGTATTCACTTTATATGCGAGGATCAAACCTGAAAGGCTACACAAAGGCGATACTATCGCAACTATTAGTCCATCATGGGGATGCGCAGGAGCTTCTCGTGTAAGATGGCAATATGAACTTGGCTGTGAACACTTAAGAGAACTGGGTCTGAATGTTGTTGCCGCACCTAATTCACTTAAGGGAACTACTTATCTTCGTGATAACCCGGAAGCAAGGGCAGAGGATATCAATTGGGCGTTCGAAAACAAAGATGTAAGAGCGATCATCGCCAACATCGGAGGAAATGATTCGGAAAGACTTTTTCCTTATATCTCTAATGAAAGCATCAGGAACAATCCGAAGATCTTGTGCGGTTATTCAGATGTGATGTCGCTTCATCTTTTTTGCTACAGACAAGGACTTATGACTTTCTATGGTGATAATCTTCTAACGAATGTTGCGGAGGTTCCGAATTGGCATTCATACAGCAAATATCATTTTGAAAGAATGCTCTTTGATCCTTCTGAAATAGGCAAGATCGAGCCGTCTAAAGAGTGGTCTTTCGGTGGTTGTAAACATACA
>JAGCGE010000130.1 GCA_017649745.1 Clostridiales bacterium
AAAAGGAATACGCTTCTGTTCAACACTCACTTCACCATCTTCTGATATCGTAATGATCGTATAAGGAACTGTGTTCACGATACCATCGAGAGGCAATCCGCATGATCCTGGATTTACGAGCCACACATTTCTACCCGGCACCTTGTAGCTCCACTGAACATGAGAATGACCGAATATATATATGCCATCATTAAGTTCATTGACTTGCTTCTGGAACTGCTCATCCTTTTCGAAAAGACCCGTTAAATCTTTCTTCAGATATTCAGGCGTTACATCTACATCCTTATAGCGTTCTGTAAGGATTGCAGGCCCAAAAAGCCTGAACTCACATTCATCTATGTGATGATCAAGCTGATGAGCTATATGAATATTTACGCCGCTATTTTCGATATCGATACTGTGTGGTCTTGAGAGAATATACTCCAGATTGTCCGGTTTGATATTCCTGAAATTCCAATACGAGATCTGCATCTGACCGTCTGTCAAGGTGCTTTGATCCTTGCCGATAAGATTCTCCAGATAACGTTCTTCATTTCCTCGAACAACTATTGCATTTTGAGTCGAACGGATCGTAGCGATACAATGATCCGGATAAGGACCGCTCAGACAGTAATCCCCTGCAAAAATATAATCATCGACTCCGTTTCGTATCGCATCGTGCATTACGGCACTCATGGCAGGCCAGTTACCATGAATATCGGATAATACCGCATACTTCATCTTTCCATTATATCTGTGCCTGTAGATTCGTTTACGTTCACCGATCGTAACCACATATTTCTTACCATCCAGGTCTCTCATCTCACACGTTGGAGAGAAGACTCCGACATAAGGAAAAAGTTCATCAGTTAGTCCCGGATAGCATAGTCTAACTGATTCAAGTCCTGACAGGTATTTATCTGCAAGCAAAACAGTCTCCCCTGCTTCTTCGATGATCATGATGTGACTTCTGTAATCCAGCTGAAGAGGCTTATTTGTCTCATATGTAAACTGCCACCATTCGCCTGTCTCACACCTTATATCGATCTTACAATCTTCGTCTTTTACAAAAGGCAGCGAACGATCGTGGTTAAAGACACGCTTATCTATCTTTAATTCTTTTCTCACGCGAAGATCATGAGTAATGTCGAAGATCTTATCCTCATAATAGAAAAGGACAAGTTCTCCGCACTTTATAAACAGCATATCCGAAGGATAGCAGAAATCTGACCACTTGGATGCGAAAAGAGAAACGGAAGATTCCAGCGCATCGGTCCTGGAGTATAAGATGATCAGTTTATCTTTATCAGACTTGGCGAAATACTCATTAAGAATACTGCGGGCATTCTCCTCATTCTTACCCCAATCACAATCATCGATCAGTACAGGAAGATCTTTCGCCAGTCCCGCTCTGATATAGGAACTGAACCCTGCAAGATCAGCATCACAGAGCTGATCCCACATACTGGTTACAGTTTGTTCGTCAATTACATCCAATTGAGATAATTCCTCATCGGAAAACAGAGCATAGTCTTCTTCAGTAAATCTGAATCCGTAGTTGAATGCTTTAATCTTCTCAATATTCTCCTTCAAAGATCTTCCTCGTTCCTGACTATACAGTCTCCCACTTGAATTTCCTGAATGTACCAGGTTCAAGAATGATATCAGCCACCGTATATGTCTTTTTTCTCCAGTACTCCCATACATTGACGGAAGACACTTCGATATCATCACCAGTGATCATATCTTTTAAGCACTTAACTTCTTTAGTGGTATACACCTTCACATGAGAAGGTCTGATATCACCTTTGACATAACGATAGAATATCATACTTCCGTCATCATAAGTGAACATGGAGAAGTCTTTTCCTGAGGCAAAACCATCAGGCTGGACTGCTTTTTTGAACGTATCAATAACCTGACAAGGAAGTCTGTAGAGATCTGAAGGATTGTCAGGGATCGAAAGTATCATGATCCTGCCCTTACCATAAGTACTCTCCAGCATAAGAGGCGTGTGGTAATCACCGTCACCACCGTTAAGAAGCGACCATGAATCATTGTTGCCGTGAACGAGCTCAGGGAACAAGATCGGCTTAGCATCATCTATGTAACCTGCTAAGTCACTTCCTATCTGATATCTTGTAACAGACAGTTTCCTGCCAGTTACTTCAGCTTCGGTCATACCGATCCTGCGAAGTTCTTCCTGCTTTCTGAGCATGAAGCCTGTTGTGATAACTGCGTCTCCGCCTTCTTCGACAAACTTCTTTAAACAGTCCACAACATTATCATCGCAAGCAGAGCTCTCAGTGAGCATTATAATCTTCTTATTCTTAGGGAAAACAGGAGTCGTTTCGATCGGAATACCAAGCATTCCAAGACGCATCTCCACATGATTCTCACCTGATGATTCATAAGGAATATACGTAGGAATACCTGTCGGCTCTCCGATATCATCGAGCATATCATCCAGTTTCTTAAGCTGAATGCCTACTCCTCCGACCATATGATTATCAATAAGATCGCTCCACTGAAAGAACATCATCTCTTTAGGCTTTGCAAAAGCAGTAAGATAAGCCTGCTCAAGATAACGATCAGCTGACCAACACTGATATGTATCGAACCAACCGCCTCCGTTTCTTCCCGGCCACGCATTATCGATATATCTCATAAGCGAATAACTTAAGTACTCAGGAAGATGCTGATCTGCATACTTAGGACTTCTTGTCTCAGTTCCTGTATAAGTCGCATCGAAAATACTCTGCTGATCATGTGGAAGATATCCCGTGAAGTGATAAGATTCACGCCAGTTCGGATATTTAACGATCATCTTGATATTAGGATTGATCTTCCTGGCCGGTCCCACGATAAGATCCTCAGATACTTCCCTCATAAGCTCTCTTCTGAAGGTTGCCCAGTCTCTGTCACCTTTCGCCTTGATACAAGTGTCGCAAGTGCAGTTAGTAAAGTAGAAATCATCAAGTATAACTTCATCGAAGATCGATGCCGCATATTCAGACATCTGTTTTACCTTGTCTCTCATGGCAGGATCAGTGTAGCAAAGAGTATTAAAGAGTCGTCGTTTTCCAGGAACTGCACCTTCGAAATCAGGCGTGACAGTCGTGACACCGCCTGATACTTCAACGCCTTTACTCTCAAGGAATTCCTTGATCATATAAAGCTGTTCCTTCGATACATCAGTACTCTCTCTGTGAGTCTCAAGATAGATCTTATCTAATCCTATGTATTTCTCCAGAAAATCATAATCAGAACTAAGCTTTTCCTTTGTAATCGATCTTGCGATCCAAGCCGGCAGATAAACTACCGTTTTAAAGTTTTTGTAATGCATAATAGTCTTTTCCATTTCATGTAAAATCGTATATTTCTTCCTGCAGCATGTCGAAGACCTTAGCCACAAGATAACCGTCAGCGATGGCATGATTCATCCTGACTGTAACAGGCATCATAAGACGTCCTTCTTCCTTCCTGTATCTTCCCCAATTAACAATAGGAGGGAAAAACAGGTATCCGTCAGGAAGTTCAATGTTAAGGGAATCATATGAGACCCATGAGATATATGAAGCATCGAACCAGTTCGGATGACCTTCAGGATCGAGCTTATATTCCCTGGTCTTTTTCGCTTCCTCTATATCCTTAGAAGCTTTATCATAGAACTCTTTATAATCTTCGTAATACGTTGTATATACAGGAGTGCATGTCTCAGTATCCTCATGGAAGATGTACTGGATAGGATTGATCTGATCATAGCAGATCAGCTGTTCTGTCTGCCAGAGATAAGCCATCTTATAATCATCTCTTGAGTTCAACACCTTGCAGAGTATGTATAGAAAATTGATGTAGAACTTCGTGTCATTCTCTTTCGAATATTCCACAAGATCAGTAACATCAATTCTCGCCGTCATCGACACAGAGCACTTACAATCCTCTGAGAAATGTCTGAACACGCCTTTTCTGTAATATTGTTCTTTATCAATAATCTTGTAATCCATTTTATTCTCCTATAAAAAGTCAAACAGTTTAAGCTGTTTGCTGTATTTTCCTTTTATTTGCTCAGCATGAGTTCAGGATTAAATGGTTCTCTGTTCTCAAGCATCACAAATACTATTCTTGCTATCTTTCTGGTCATAGCAATAATT